>NZ_NMPP01000015.1:0-55918 GCF_009192885.1 Xanthomonas sp. LMG 12462
ATTCGGGATTGGGGATTCGCAAAGGCGGGCGGACTGCGGCCTGAAAGTTTGCGTGCAGACGCCGCGCGCGGTCCGGCGCTGACTGCATCAGTGCAAACAGATCGTTTCGACGCATGATGCAGACATGATCTCCGCTCGATAACGGCACGTTGAACGCACGAGGCCCCGGCATGCCGGGGCCTCGTGCGTTTTCTTCCCTTCGATTCCGATCGCAGTGGCGCTGCGCCGATCCGTCGGCGCCTGCGGGAGCGAAACGTGGCCGGCGAATCGAGATCCGTTCGATTCCGTGCGAGCCGTCTCCCTGGCGCGGGAGCGGTGACGTTGCCGACCCGTTCATGATGCCGCGGACCCGGAGGCGTGAGGATCGGCGGATGCCGCGGCCGACTATAGGATTTTTCCTACCCGGCGGATCAGGACCGGCGAGCGCGCAGCGATGTCATGGATGATAATGGTCATCACCGCATCGCAGAATCTGGATACACACTCCATCGAAGCTACATCGACGTATGTGAACGTAGTGACTTCGCCGCCGCCGATTACGACGGTTTTCCCACATCCCCGTTGCAAGCATTTCGCATCATGCGCATCCTGGTCGCCGAAGACGATACGTCCATTGCCGTTGCATTGCGCGACTCGCTCGCCGAGTGCGGCCACGTAGTGGACCATGTCGGCGACGGTGCCGCCGCCGAGCGCGCGCTCGGTAGCGAAAGCTATCAACTGCTGGTGCTGGACCTGGGCCTGCCGCGCCGCGACGGGCTACAGGTACTGCAGCGCCTGCGCGCGCGCCGCGACGAGATCCCGGTGCTGGTGGTGACGGCGCGCGATGCCGTGGAAGACCGCATCCACGCGCTCGACCAGGGCGCCGACGACTACCTGATCAAGCCCTTCGAACTGTCCGAGTTCCTCGCCCGCACCCGCGCGCTCCTGCGTCGCAGCAGCAGCGGCGGCGTGCCGGAACTGGTGCTGGGGCAACTGCGCATCAACCTGGCCGGGCGCCGGGTGTGGCTGCAGGACCAGCCGCTGGACCTGACCGCGCGCGAGTTCGCGCTGCTGGAAACCCTGCTGCTGCGCAGCGGGCGCGTGGTCAGCCGCAGCCAGCTGACCGAAGCGCTGTGCGACTGGCAGCACGAAATCACCGACAACGGCCTGGACATCTCCATGCACCGCCTGCGGCGCAAGCTGCACGGCGCCGGCGTCGGCATCCGGACCATCCGCGGCCTGGGCTATCTGCTGGAGGAGTCGCGCGCCGCCTCACCGGCCGCCGACCACGCACAGATGCCGCAGTGAGCGCGACCGCGGCCGCGCAGTCGCCGGCATACCGCCACCCCAGCCTGCGCCAGCGACTGCTGGCGTTCCTGCTGATTCCGACCATGCTGCTGATGCTGGTGGTGTCGGCACTGTTCTACCTGCTGATGCTCAAGTACACCAATCACGTCCACGACATGGACCTGAAGGAGGACACGCAGGGCCTGGCGAATGCGGTCAACGACCCCGGCGAGCGCATGCCGCTGACCCTGCAGGCGCGGCAACTGCTGGAGTACAGCAGCGACGGCCGGGTGTTCTTCAAGCTCGACAGCCGCCGCCACGGGGTGATCAGCGGCAGCACCCAGCCGATTCCGGCGCATCCGGATCCGGCCGAAGTCGGCCGGGTGATGCTGTACGACGACCGCATGGACAACGGCGTGCCGGTGCGTGTGGCCAGCCTGTTGCTGCCTTCGGCGCTGGAGCCGGGCGACTGGCTCACCGTGTCGGTGGCCGAGACCCTGGACGACCGTCACCGCCGCGCCCGCGAGATCCTGGTGCTGATGCTGCCGACCGAACTGCTGCTCACCTGCTCGCTGCTGGTGCTGGTCTGGCATGGCGTGCGGGTCGGCCTGCGCATGCTGGAGCCGGCGGTGCGGCGGCTCGACGACAGCCAGCGCGACCTCAGCCCGGTGTCCGGTCCCGACATCCCGGTGGAGATCGTGCCGCTGACCCAGGCCATCGACGGCCTGCTCGGCCGCCTCAAGCACATGATGGCGCTGCAGGAACGCTTCCTCGCCGACGCCGCGCACCAACTGCGCACGCCGCTTGCCGGGCTGAGCATGCACGTGCAGCGCGCCCAGGCCAGCCAGCGTCCGGAAGACACCGCGCAGGCGCTGCAGCACATCCGCCAGCTGACCGACCGCGCCACCCGCACCTCCACCCAGTTGCTGGCGCTGACCCGCACCCAGGCCCCGCGCGAGAGCATCCGCCCGCTGCTGCCGCTGGATCTGGCGCAATGGCTGCCGCAGGCGCTGGCCGAGCGCATCCCCGACGCCCTGCACGCCGGCGTGGACCTGGGCTACGACGGCGGCGACGACGACGCGGCTGCGGCCTGGGTCGCCGCCGACGCCCATGCGCTGCGCGAACTGCTCGACAACCTGCTGGACAACGCGTTCCGCCACGCCGCCGGCCGTGTGGTCACGGTCAGCCTGCGGCGCGATCCGCTGTCCGTGCGCCTGGCCGTGGACGACGCCGGCAGCGGCATCGACGAGGCCCTGCTGCCGCGCCTGGGCGAGCGCTTCTTCCGCGCCCCGGACGCGCCCGAAGGCGGCACCGGCCTGGGCCTGGCGATCGTCGCCAACATCGCCGCCCGCCACCACGCCACGCTGCGCTACCGGCGCTCGGCGCTGGGCGGCCTGCGTGCGGAGCTGGACCTGCCGGCCGGCGCGGAGCCGCAGGCATGAGCCGGATCCGGATCCGCCCGGTCAGCGTGCTGGCGCTGGCCGCCGCACTGGCCCTGGCCGGCTGCGCCAGCACGCCGTTGCCGGACCTGCCGCAACAGTCGCTGCCCGCGCGATGGAGCAGCCCGACGCCGCAGGCCGCGGTCCCGCGCCCACCCGGCACGGCCTGGTGGCAGGACTTCCACGACCCGCAGCTCGACGCGCTGGTCGCGCAGGCGCTGCGCGACGACCTCAACGTCGGCCAGGCACTGGCCAAGCTGCGCGCGGCGCGGCGCCTGGATACCGTGGCCGGCGCATCGCAACGCCCGCAGCTGCGTGCGCGCACCCTCGACCCGATCGACCCCGACGCCAGCGCCTCGTTCCTGGTGGTCGGGCTCGACTCGGAATGGGAGTTGCCGCTGTTCGGCCGCGGCGAGGCGACCCGGCGCATGGCCCGCGGCGATCTGGACAATGCCCAGGCCGACCTGGCGCAGGTACGCGCGGCGACCATCGCCGAGGTGACCCGCAACTGGATCGACCTGCGCCACGCGCAGCAGGCCGAGCGGCTGCAACAGGACGTCGTCGCCGCCCGCCAGCGTCAGGCGACCCTGCAGGCGACGCTGGTCGACCTGCATCTGGCCACGCCGGCTTCCGCGGCGCAGGCGCAGGCCGCCGCACTGCAGGCGCAAACCGCCCTGGACGAGCCGCGCGATGCCGCCGCCGCAGCCGCGCGGCGCCTGGCGGTGCTGCTGGGCCGCGACACGCCCGACCCGGCATGGAGCACGGCCGCGGCCAGCGCCACGCCGACGGCGTTGCAGATCGCCGCGGTCGACAGCGTCCCGGCCGACCTGCTGCGCCGGCGCCCGGACATCGCCACGCGCGAAGCCGAGGTGCTGAGCGCGGCCGGCGCGCTGGATCTGGCCCGCGCCGATCAGTACGGCAGCATCGGCCTGGGCGGTTCGATCCGCTGGTCGACCACCCTGCTGAGCCATCGCCGCACCGCCACCCACGGCATCGCCTCGTTCGGCCCGGTGATCGACATTCCGCTGTTCGACTGGGGCATCCGCCATGCCAAGGCCAAGGCACGCGGCGACCTGCTGGAAGCGGCCACCCTGGCCTACCGGCAGACCGTGCTGGAGGCAGTCAACGAGGTCGAGGACGCGCTGACCGCACTGGAACAGCAGCGGCGCAACGTCGAGACCCAGCAGCAGGTGCTGCAGGCACAGCAGCAGGCCAGCGAGGTCGCGCAGCAGCGCCGGCGGCTGGGCCTGGGCAGCGACCTGGACGTGGCCACGCAGCAGGCCGCGCGCGACCAGGCCGCCCTGGAACTGCTGGAAGCGCAGCGCCAGCGCGATCTGGCCTACGTCGCCCTGCACACCGCACTGGGCAGCGCCACTGCGCCGATCCCCGGCACAGGCGCCGTCAGCAACCACGAAGGCGCGCAGCCCTGATGGTCGCGCTGGCCCGCCAGACCCTGCGCTACGAGTGGCGCCGCTTCCTGCCGGTGGTGGTGTCGGTGGGCTTCGCCAGCCTGTTGCTGCTGCTGCAGACCGCACTGGTGCTGGGCATCTTCGGCAGCGCCAGCGTCTATGTGTCCGGCTCCGACGCCGACCTGTGGCTGGGCTATCCCGGCACGCAGAGCGTGGACCAGGGCCGCGCCATCGATCCGGACGCGGCCGCGCCGCTGTACCTGGACCCGCGGGTGGCGCAGGTCGAGCCGTTCATCTGGTTCGACGGCGACTGGCGCGGCCCCGGCGACACCGGTGCGGTGTCGGTCTACATCTCCGGCATCGACACCCGCGACGGCGGGCTGATGTTCTCCCGTCTGCTCAGCCCCGCCCTGCGCGCGGCGCTGCGCGAACCGGACACCGTGGTGGTGGACCGCGCGGAACTGGACAAGCTCGGCGTCGGCGTCGGCAGCAGCGCGCGCATCAATGGTCATCGCGTACGGGTGATCGGGGTCGGCCGCGGCCTGCGCGCGCTCGGCGGGGTCAACGTGCTCGCCTCGCTGGACACCGCGCGCGCGCTCAACAGCGACACTGCGCATCCGGACTGGCCGACCTACATGGTGGCCAGGCTGCGCCCCGGCGCCGACCCGCAGGCGGTGGCGCAGGCGATCGACAGCGCGGTCACGCGGCCGCGCGTGGAAGCCTGGAGCGCCGACGATTTCGCCCGCCGCAGCATCCTGTTCTGGATGTTCGACACCGGCGCCGGCTCCGGCGTGCTGTTCCTCGGCGGCATCGTGCTGCTGGTCGGCGTGGCCATCACCAGCCAGACCCTGCTCGGCACCGTGCTCGGCGCCGCGCGCGAGTACGCCACGCTCAACGCGCTGGGCGTGAGCATGCGCAACCTGCGCTGGGTGGTGCTGGAACAGGCCGCCTGGGTCGGTGCGCTGGGCCTGATCGGTGCCAGCGCGCTGGGCGCGGCGCTGGTCGCGCTGGCCCGCGCGCACGACGTGCCGGTGGCGTTCAACGCCAGCGGCTGGGGCCTGTGCGTGTGTGCGGTGATGCTGCTGACCGTGGTCTCGGCCCTGGCCGCGCTGCGCGGGCTGCGCCGCGCCGATCCGGCGTTGCTGCTGCGATGAGCCGCATCGTCGCCCCCGCCGCGCTGCATCCGGCCGCCGCCACCCTCAGCGGCAGCGGACTGTGCAAGAGCTTCGTCTCCGGCAGCCTGCGCACGCCGGTGCTGCGCGACGTGGAACTGCAGGTGTGGCCGGGCGAGCTGACCCTGATCTCCGGCCCGTCAGGCTGCGGCAAGAGCACCCTGCTGTCGATTCTCAGCGGCCTGCAGCGCGCCGACGCCGGCCGGGTGCTGGCGCTGGGCGAGGAACTGGGCGCGCTCGGCGCCACCGCGCTGGAGCAGTTCCGCCTGCGCCACACCGGCTTCATCTTCCAGGGCTTCAACCTGTTCCCGGCGCTGTGCGCGCTGGACCAGGTGCGGCTGCCACTGCAGTACATGGGCCTGGCCCCGGCCGAAGTGCGCAGCCGTGCAGAGGAAGCGCTGGCCGAGGTCGGCATCGCCCACCGCCAGCACCTGCGCCCGGCCGAACTGTCCGGCGGCGAGAAGCAGCGCGTGGCGATCGCCCGCGCGCTGGCCAAGCACCCGGCGCTGCTGTTCGCCGACGAACCCACCAGCGCGCTGGACGCCGGCAACGGCCAGATCGTGATCGACCTGCTGCACCGCATCGCGCGCCGCCACAACACCATGGTGCTGTGCGTGAGCCACGACCCGCGCCTGATCCGCCATGCCGACCGCGTGCTGTCGATGGAGGACGGCCGCATCCTCGACGACCGCCGCGTCAACGCGCCGCCCTCGCCCCTGCCCTCACGGAATCCCGCACCATGAAAGCGTTCGCCGCCGCGCCCCTGCTGAGCCTGCTGCTGGCCGCATGCGCGCCCTCGGACCGCACGCCGGCCCCGGCGCCGGCCGCCACCCCGGCCTACCTGGCGGTGGCGCGCGGCCGCATCGATGTGGAAGGCGGCGTGCTCAAGCTCGGCCTGCCGGTCGCCGCGACCCTGCGCGAGGTGCCGGTGCACGAGGGCGACGCGGTGCAGAAAGGCGCCGTGCTGGTCGCCGGCGACGACCGCGCCGCCGCGGTCGAGCTGGACATCGCCCGTACCCGCGCGCAGGCCGCGGCGACCCACCTGAAACAACTGCAGCAGCGCCTGCAAAGCGCCCAGCAGAAGCAGCGGCGGCTGGCCGAGGCCGCGCGCCTGGGCGCCGGCGACGGGCAGACCGCCGACGACGCCAGCGACGCGGTGCAGAGCCTGATGGACGCTCTGGACACCGCACGCAGCGACGTGGCGCTGGCCGACGCGCAGGTGCGCGCGGCAGAGTTGCAGCGCGCGCAGTACCGGCTGCAGGCGCCGGTCGCCGGCCGCGTCCTGCAGTTGTCGGCCGCGGTCGGCGCGCGCAGCGAGGCCAACGCGCCGCTGCTGACCCTGCTGCCGGACGCGCCGCGCCTGGTCCGCGCCGAATTGAACGAAAGCTATGCCGGCAGCGTCACCCCGGGCATGGCCGCCGAGGTCATCAGCGACGACGGCCGCCAGACCGTGCTTGGTCAGGCGGTGGTGCGTTGGCTGGCGCCGGCCTACGGCCCGACCCAGTTGCACGACGACGCCACGCCCGCCGGCAACGACCGCAGCGTGGCCTGCGTGCTGGCCTTCACCCAGCCCTCGACCCTGCGCCTGGGCCAGCGCGTGCTGGTGCGCTTCCGCAACCCGGCCGCGGCCAAGCATTGAGCTTGCACGCCGCCGCGGCGGCGAAAGGCTGCTGAAACGCGCAGCGGCGACCCTGCACGGATTGCCGAGACTGCGCAGCCGCGCCCATTCACATGATCCAATCTGCCGAGTTCCACTTCGAAGGCGGCCGCAATGGCGTGCTGCTGATCCACGGCCTGACCGGCACGCCCAGCGAAATGCGTCTGCTCGGCAAGAGCCTGAACCGCGAAGGCTTCAGCGTCCATGGCGTGCAGCTGGCCGGCCACTGCGGCGACGAGGACGACCTGCTCGCCACCAACTGGCGCGACTGGTACGCCAGCGTCGAGGCGGCGGCCGCGCGCATGCGCCCACAGGTCGACCGGCTGTTCGTGGCCGGGCTGTCGATGGGCGCGGTGCTGGCGCTGCGCCTGGCGCAGGAGCGTCCGCAGTGGGTGGACGGCGTCGGCGTGCTCGGCGCCACCTTCCGCTACGACGGCTGGAACATCCCCAAGCGCGCGCGGCTGGCGTTCCTGCTGCCCTGGTTCAAGCGCCTGGGCATCGGCAAGCGCCGCATGTTCCTGGAAGAGCCGCCGTACGGCCTGCGCGACGAGCGCATCCGCGCCCAAATCAGCAGCGCGATGCTCGGCGGCGACAGCAGCGCCGCCGGCCTGCCTGGCAACCCCTGGCACGCCCTGGCCGAGATGTACCTGCTCGCGCGCGCGGTGCGCCGCGACCTGCCCAAGGTCGTCGCGCCATGCCTGGTCGCGCACGCGACCGAGGACGACATCGCCGACCTGCGCAATGCGCGGCTGGTGATCGCCAACGTGTCCGGGCCGACGGAGCTGCTGCTGCTGCACGACAGCTATCACATGATCACCCTGGACCGCGAACGGCGCGTGCTCGGCGCGCGCCTGGCGCAGTTCTTCGCCGCCCTGTGCGTGCCGCAGCAGGCCGCCGCCTGATGGCGATGACCGGCTCGGTAGTGGGCATCTGGCTGGCGACGGTGGCGCTCGACACCGCCGGCCAATTGGCCTTCAAGTACGTGGCCAGCCACCCGCAGGGCACCGGCATGGCGCGCTGGCAGCGCATGGCGCGGCAGCCGCAGCTGTGGTTCGGCGTGGCCTGCTACGTGCTCGAATTCCTCGCCTGGACCGCGTTCCTGTCGCTGGTGCCGCTGGGCCGCGGCGTGCTGCTGGGTTCGATCAACATCGTGGCGATCATGCTGGCCGGGCGCTGGCTGTTCGGCGAACGCCTCGGGCGCATGCAGGTGGCCGGCATCTGCCTGGTCAGCGCCGGCGTGGCGGTGGTGGGGTTGGGCTCATGAGCCGGCCGCCGCTGCATCGCTACGCGGTGGGCTTCGCCCTGCTGCTGAGCTTCGACACCCTGGCGCAGATCGGCTTCAAGCTGGCCGGCACGCACGCGTTCCCGCCGCAGGCCGAACTGGCCTGGGTGCTGCGCCTGCTCGGCAGCCCCTGGCTGTACGCGGCGCTGCTCGGCTACATCGGCGCCTTCTTCACCTGGATGAAGCTGCTCGAGCACGCGCCGATCGGCCCGGCATTCGCCGCCTCGCACCTGGAAGTGGTCAGCGTGATGCTGCTGTCGGCCTGGTGGTTCAACGAACACATCGGCCTGTTGCAGGCGCTGGGCGCGGCGCTGATCGTCGGCGGCATCGTCTGCCTGGCGATCGGCGAGCGCGCGGACCCCGCCGATGCGCACTGAAATCCCACCGACCGCCGGCCTGCCGCTGCAGTGGGGCGACCTGTGGCCAGGCCGGCCGCGCGAACGCCTGGCCAGCGCGCTCGGCCTGCCGCAGGCCCTGCTGACCTGCTCGGGCACCGCCGCGCTGATCGTGGCCCTGCGCACCCTGACCGCGGCCAACCGGCGCCGGCAGGTGCTGGTGTCGGCTTATACCTGCCCGCTGGTGGCGCTGGCGGTGGCGCACTGCGGCCTGCAACTGGTGCTGTGCGATCTGCTGCCCGGCTCGCTGGAACTGGACCCGGTGCAGCTGGCGCAGCGCTGCGGCAGCGACACCCTGGCCATCATCGCCACCCATCTGGGCGGGCGTCTGATCGACCTGGCGCCGCTGCGCCGCGCCGCCGAAGGCTGCGGCGCGCTGCTGATCGAAGACGCGGCGCAGGCGCTGGGCGGCGTGCACCCGGACGGCCGCCCGGCCGGCCTCGGCGGCGACATCGGCTTCTGCAGCCTGGCCGCCGGCAAGGGACTCACGCTGTACGAAGGCGGGCTGCTGATGTCGCGGCATGCGCCGCTGCAGCGCAGTCTGGCCGACACCGCCGCGCGCCTGGGCCAGCGCGACTGGCGCTGGGAACTGCGGCGCAGCCTGGAACTGCTCGGCTACGCCGCGCTGTACCGGCCGCAGCCGCTGCGCTGGGCGTACGGCGCACCGGTGCGCCGCGCGCTGCGCCGCGGCGACCGCATCGGCGCGGCCGGCGACCGCTTCGGCACGGCCATCGCCCAGCACGCGGTCGGCGCCTGGCGCGAAGGCGTGGGCGTGCGCGCCAGCACCCGCTGGCCGGCATTTCTTGCGCAGATACGCGAACAGGGCCGGCGCCGCAGCGCACGCCTGGCCGGCATCCCCGGCCTGAGCGTGATCGCCGATACCCCCGGCGCCCAGGGCAGCTGGCCGATCCTGATGGTGCTGCTGCCCGATGCGGCCGCACGCGAATCGGTGCTGGGTGCGCTGTGGCCGCGCGGACTCGGCGTGGCGGTGCCGTTCGTGCATGCCCTGCCCGACTACGACTACCTGGACGGCATCGTCGAACGCACGCCGATGCCCAACGCCAGCGACTTCGCCGCGCGCTGCCTGAGCATCAGCAACAGCCCCTGGCTGGACGAGGCGCGCTTCGAGACCATCGTGGCCACGCTGCACGCGGCCTGCGCCGTTTCCTGTCAGAAACTAGCGCCCGTGGATATTGCGCTTGCTGGTGTCTGCGGATAATCTACACGGCTAAGAGACGCGTAAAATTATTACAAAAAAACGCGCTGAAGTTAATGTAGACCCCTGAATTTAAAGAATTATCTGGAGAAAAAATGAAAAGGACTATTTGGCTAGCCGCCACTGTGGCATTCGCCAGCATTGTTGCAATATTTTTCTTTCAAAAGAAAGAAAACAATGAAAATTCGCTCAGTCAGGCACAGCTTACAAACTCCGCTGAATCCAGCGAAAAATCATTAAAGCCCGAAATTTCAGCGACTGGAAAAGAAGAAGAAAAAAGCGGGCCATCGAGACCTGCAAAAAAATCCATAAGGCACCCGTTCCCCGAAGTACCGCAAACACGAAGAGGAATGAGCTTCGAGAACGATCCATTTTTTGCAGAAAGCAAAGCCGAACAGGCTTGGCTGGATCGCCACGGCTACCCCAATGAAAAACAATGGGAGGCCTATATGACAGCCCCGGAAGCTCTTTTGAAAGAAGCAGCAGACGCCGGAGACATGGCAGCGAAGGCAATATTGGATGCGCGCTTGTTGCCAACCGATCAACAGGCACAGCAACGCCTCATAGACGCAGGCGCAGAAGGAAATCTTTTTGCCCTAAATATGCTTGCCTCCTATCAAGGCGGAGCATCCAATGGAGATCCAGTTGCAGCCTATGCTTTGTCCCGCGTTTTAGAAATGCGAGGAGATACCCGCGCCGGAATCACCAGAGACGCAATGATTACAAAGCCATTATCAACCCAACAAAGGACATTAGGAGAGTCGGAAGCATTGCGAATAAATGACGCGATCGACAATATTTACAAGTCGAAATATGGAATAGATCCAAAATTAGACAAGCGCCCCATTGGCGCACAGTAAATCCACAAAAAAGGAATGAATTTTATGCAAAAGAAATATGGAATTGCACTACTATCTTTTAGTGGAATCATGGGTGTAGCACTAGCATGTTCCGAGCTCCCCATGCCCCCATTGCCACCGATTTCGGTAACTCTAGGCGACCTACCAAAGTTCAGCGACTACTCCAACCCGGCAAATGCCGCCTTTATGTCGAAACTCGATGCATCTGCATCAAAAGTTCTCGGCGAAGGCACATGGGTAAACAACTCCTACAAAGGCTATGTCGCCTACACATTCAAAATGCTGATGCACTCAGGGCGAAATATTGTCTATATTGAAAAGCCGTGTGGCAAAACCGCAAAGGAAGTGGCCAAGGAGCTGCAAGATCAAGCTTCGAATAATAGTGGTGGTGGTGGTGGCGGCGGCGGCAATGTAGGCAGTGGTAGCGGTGGCGGCATCCTAATTGGAGGCGGCTGCTATGGAAGCTGCGGGGGAAAAATGCCAGTTGTCGACGTAGGCCCCCCAGAGCAAACAAGTTAATCCACCCAGTGGTTTAGCGTGCAAAACGGCTTCATAGCCAAGCACATCGAATTGACATGTCGGGGCCGACGAATATGTCGCCCCGGCGTTTTGGCAACCCTCTTATACAGCAGTGCCTTTTGATAGGCGCTTCGAGCAGATTCGAACCACCTTGATCCAAAACAGCGCGCGCACCTCAATCAATCATTTAGATACGCTGACCACGTCCAGCGCCGCCAGCAGCCGCAGGTTCAAAGCGTGCTGCTGCGCCTGCCACGCCGACAGGTCCGCCGGCGACGGCTCGGGTTGCGCATCCAGCGCCGCCAGTTTTCGCTTCCACCATTGCGGGTAATGGGCCAGCGAGACTTCGCCGGTGATGTCGCTGCCGCACACCTGCCCGCGCAGCGCCTCGATCGCCTGCAGCAACTGCGGTATGCGCAGTTGGCCCTGGTCCCAGTTGGTGCGCACGTCCTGCGGATCCAGCACGTCCTTGTCCAGCGACAGATAGGTCGGCATCGGCGTGCGCCGCAGGTGCTCGACGAACGCGTCGCTCAGCGCGCTCACGCTGTCGAAACCGCGCACCGCCTGGCCCAGGCCCAGCCGCCGCGCCCAGCCCACGTCCACGCCACTGCACCAGTAGCGCAGCTTGCCGCGGTACAGCGGCAACAGGTGGTTTTCCCAGGCATGGCCAGGGCCGACGTCGCCGGAGGTGATGCCGGCCACCTCGACCTGCGCCACCTGCGGCAGCGCGGCGATGCGGCGCACCCACGAGCCGCAGTGAACGCCGAACGGGAAGCGCATGTTGTCCGGATGGTTGTCGAACACCACCACCCGCAACGGCGCCTGCGCACGCTGCGCCAGGCGCACGATCAACGGCAGGCTCAGGTGATGGAAATCGCCGCTGCCCAGCAGCACGGTGCCGTACTGCGCCGGCAGCGCCTGCTCCAGCGCCGCGCCGAAGCGGCGCAGCCGCGCCATCGAGCAGGCGAAGCGCAGACCATCGCACCAGTCGCGCAACGGCAGGCGCACGGCGCCGGGTACTGCGCCCAGCGAAGCGTCGAGATCGAGCAGGACCGGGGTGCGCATCTCAGTCCTCCTCGGCGGTATCGGCGGCCGGCCCGACGTCGTCGGATTCGAACAGCGGCCGCAGCCGCCGCAGCACGGCGCGCAGCAACGGATTGCGCAGGTACACCGCATGCCAGGTGTAGGTGAAGCTGGCGCCGAGCTGGGCCTTCACCTCCGGATCGGTCCAGCCGGCGACGTAGGCGGTGAGGCCATGGCGGCAGGCATAGTCGAGGTTCTCGATCCAGCTCAGCGCGTACAGGTTGTGGTCGCGCGCATCCGGGTAGTGCAGGCCGATGTACTTGTCGATCAGCCGACCCTCGTGCACGTAGCACAGATTCCAGCCGATGATGCGGCCCTGGTGCCGGTACACGAACACCTGGCCGCCCGAGTCGGCGTCGGTCAGCAGCGCGTCGAAGAACGGTTCGGTCAGCAGGTCGAAATGGATCTCGCTCTGCGCGTACACCTCCTGGTACAGCGCATAGCAGTGCGCGCGCAGCGCCGGGTCGGCGAAGGCCGGGCCGGTCGGCAGCACCTCGATCTCCAGATCGGCGCGCGAGCGCAGCTTGCGGCGGATGTTGCGCCGGCGCCCGCGCGAGAGCCGCGCCAGGTACTCGTCGGTGGAGGCGAAGTCGATCGGCACCCAGGCCAGCGCCTGCCCGCGCAGCAGCACGTAGCCGTTGCGCTCGCAGGCGTCCAGGAACGCCTGCGCCCAGGCGTTGTCGGCCTCATCCAGCAGCGGCGAGCGCTGCGGCACGTCCTTGACGATCATCAGCGCGCGGCGCCGGCCCAGTTGCGTACGCCACTGCCGCGGTAACTGCACCGGGTCGGCCGCGCGCGGCAGCCAGGCGTATTCGCTGACGGTGCTGCCGACGAAGCTGGTGCGCGGCCGCAGCAGGCGCTGCCACAGCCGCTGCAGCGGCAGCCGCGCCACCTTCGCGCGCAGCGCGGGTTCGGCGGTGGTGAGCAGGTCGAAATCGGCCTCGAAGGCCGGCACCCCGTGCTCCAGGGGCTGGATCAGGAAACCGGCTGGCGGGTGCTGCAGGAACTGCCGCTGCAAGGCCTGCGGCTCGAGTTGGTTGACGAAAGGCATCTGCAAGATTGATCGTCTAGCGTGGAGAATGGATGCTGCGGCCCAGGCCGCAGCGTGCGATCCACCGGCGGCGGGCGCCGCACGGTGGCCCTTCATTTCGCGGAGCACTGCCATGACCCCGTCCATCGAGTCGCAAATCCACAGCATCGTCGCCAAGCATGGCGAGATCGACCCGGCGCGCCTGACCCCGGATGCCAAGCTGCAGGACCTGGGCGTGGATTCGCTCGAGGCCATCGAAATCCTGTTCGACATCGAAGAACACTTCGACATCACCTTCCCGCAGCGCGACCCGAACCTGGACGACGGTTCGCTCGGCAAGCTGGTGCAGGCGGTCGAGGACGCGCTGGCGGCCAAGGCGGCGGCCGGCGCGGCGCAACCGGCGCACTGACGCGCCATGGGCGCCTCCCCGCACGCGCGGCGCGTCGTGGTCACCGGCATGGGCGCGGTCAGCGCGCTCGGCCTGGGCGCCGAGGCGCTGTGGAGCGCGATGCGCGAGGGCCGCAGCGGCATCGCCGCCCTGCCCTCGCCCGATCCGCTCAGCACGTTGAAGATGCGCGTGGCCGCGACCCTGCAAGGGTTCGCTCCGGATGCCACGCAGACCGGCGGCATCGCCCCCGGCCAGCTCGACCGCATGACCCAGATGGCGCTGGTCGCCGCCCGCGAGGCGATCGCCCAGGCCGGGCTGCCGCACGGCGATGCCGCGCTCGGCGCGCGCTGCGCGGTGGTGGTCGGCACCGGCGTCGGCGCCGAACTCAGCCGCGACGAACAATCGCGCCGGCTGTACCGCGACCAGGCCGAACGCCTGCATCCGCTGACCATCGTGCGCAGCATGGCCAACGCGCCGGCCAGCCAGATCAGCATCGCCTTCGGCCTGCGCGGCCCGGCCTTCGCCGTCTCCAGCGCCTGCGCCTCGGCCAATCACGCCTTCGCCCAGGCCGCGCTGATGGTCCGCCATGGCCTGGCCGACGTGGCCATCGCCGGCGGCAGCGAAGCCTGCCTGAGCCTGGCGCTGATCCGCGCCTGGGAAGCGATGCGGGTGGTCAGCGACGACACCTGCCGGCCGTTCTGCGCGCAGCGCAGCGGTCTGGTGCTGGGCGAAGGCGCCGGCATGTTCGTGCTGGAAAGCGCCGAGCACGCGGCCGCCCGCGGCGCGCTGCCGCTGGCGGAACTGGCAGGATTCGGCATGAGTTCCGATGCCGGCGACATCGTCGCGCCCAGCGTCGACGGCGCCGCCACGGCGATGCGCCTGGCGCTGCAGGACGCCGGCCTGGCGCCGGAGCAGATCGATTACGTCAACGCCCACGGCACCGGCACGCAGGCCAACGACCGCTGCGAAACCCAGGCGCTGCGTCAGGTGTTCGGTGCGCACGCCGAGGCGCTGGCGGTCAGCTCGACCAAGGCGGTGCACGGCCATGCGCTCGGCGCGGCCGGCGCGCTGGAACTGGTGGCGGCGATCGGCGCGCTGCGCGAGCAGGTGGTGCCGCCCACGGCCAACTTCCTCGATGCCGATCCCGAATGCGATCTGGACTACGTGCCCAACCAGGCGCGCGCCCGCAACGTGCAGGCGGTGCTGAGCAATTCCTTCGCCTTCGGCGGACTCAATGCGGTGATCGCGCTGCGCGCGGCGGGCTGAAGCGCCCGCCGCCGCAAACAACGGCGGGAGGCAACGCGAACCGCGCGCGTCGTCTCCCGCCCGGCTCATGCGACCTGCTTGGCGCGGGTCAGCAACTGGTCCAGCAAGGACAGGCCCAGGTCGATCTCTTCGTGGCTGATGTGCAGCGACGGCGCCAGCGTGATCACGTTCTTGTAGTAACCGCCCACGTCCAGGATCAGGCCGATGCGCTTGCCGTTGTGGCGCAGCTCGCCTTCCAGGCCCATGTCGACCATGGTGTCGAGCAGCTTGCGGTTCGGCGTGAAGCCGTCCGCCTGGCAGATTTCCGCACGCAGGGCCAGGCCCAGGCCGTCGACGTCGCCGATTTCCGGGTGGCGCTTCTGCAGGTCGCGCAGGCCGTCCAGGAAGTGCGCGCCCTTGGCCATCACCATCGACTCGTAGTCGGTCTCGGCCAGCATGCGCATGGTTTCCAGGCCGACCGCGGTGCCCAGCGGGTTGGAAGCGAAGGTGGAGTGGGTCGAACCCGGCGGGAACACGGTCGGGTTGATCAGCTCCTCGCGCGCCCAGATGCCGGCCAGCGGGTTCAGGCCGTTGGTCAGCGCCTTGCCGAACACCAGCACGTCCGGGGTCACGCCGAAATGCTCGATCGCCCACAGCTTGCCGGTGCGGAAGAAGCCCATCTGGATTTCGTCCACCACCATCAGGATGCCGTACTTGTCCAGCACCCGCTTCAGGCCGGTGAAGAAGTTCGGCGGCGGGATCACGTAGCCGCCGGTGCCCTGGATCGGCTCGACGTAGAACGCCGCGTACTCGCACTGCCCGGCCTTGGGATCCCACACGCCATTGTACTCGGTCTCGAACAGGCGCTCGAACTTGGCCACGCACTGCTCGCCGTACTCTTCCTTGGACATGCCCTTGGGGCCGCGGAAGTGGTACGGGAATTCGATGAACTGGGCGCGGTCGAAATGACCGAAGCGGCGGCGGTAGCGGTACGACGAGGTGATCGCCGAGGCGCCGAGGGTACGGCCGTGGTAGCCGCCTTCGAAGGCGAACACCAGGCTCTTGCCGGCGCTGGCGTTGCGCACCAGCTTCAGCGAGTCTTCCACCGACTGCGCGCCGCCGACGTTGAAGTGCACGCGGCCCTTGCGGCCCCACTTGCGCTCGGCGTCGACCGCGATGGTCTTGGCCAGCTCGATCTTGGTCGGGTGCAGGTACTGGCTGGCGACCTGCGGCAGGGTCTCGATCTGGCGGGTCAGCGCCTGATTCAGGCGCGGATTGGCGTAGCCGAAGTTGACCGCCGAGTACCACATCTGCAGGTCCAGGTACGGCACCTCTTCGGTGTCGTACAGGTAGCTGCCGTCGCAGCGGCCGAAGATGCGCGGCGGCTCGCTGTAGTGCACGGTGTCGCCGTAGGAGCAGTACTGGGACTCGTCGGCCAGCATCTGCGCATCGCTCAGCGCGCGCTGGTGGTCGGCACCGGTGCGCAGCAGCGCCTCCGGATCGGGCGCGGCATCGCCATGCAGCGGTGCGAGCGAGGAAAGCGAAACATTCCGGTTCATCGGGATCAGGCTCGTTGGGTGACGGGAAGCGGGAAGGACACGGTGGTGGTCGCCGGCACCGCCAGGTCGGGCAGCAGGGCGATGGCGTCGTCGAAACCGGTGATCGCGCAATGGGCGATCCCGTTGGCGCGGCAATGGCGCAGCAGACCGTCCTTGGCGAACACCAGGTCGGCCTTGCCGGCCAGGCAGAAATCGGAACGGCCGTCGCCGATCAGCAAGGTCGCGCGCTCTGGCGGCTGCTGCGCCATGACCGCGCACTTGCAGGTGCCGCTGGGGCAGTCCGGGCGCGCATGCGGCGAGGCCATGCGCCATTCGCCCGCGTCGGTACGCAGCAGGCGGTTGGCGATGATCGGCAGATGGTGCAGGCCGTGACGCGCGAGGATCCGGGCGATGCCGTAGTCCAGGCCGTCGCTGACGATGCTCAGCGGGATGCCCAGGCGTTCGGCCAGCGCCACGAAGCGCACGAAGGCCGGGTCGATCCGCACCGCATCCAGCACCCGGTGCAGCGCATCGACGTCGCCGTCGAGCAGCGCGACCTGCTTGCTCATGCACTCGCGGGCGCCGATCCGACCGGCGACCCAGTCGTCTTCCAGTTCCTGCCAACCGGGGCGCCCGAGGTGCTCGAGCAGGCTGTCGGTCACGTCCTGCAGGGACACGGTACCGTCAAAATCGCAAAGGATGTTCCATTGGGCGCGCAAGGTGGCTCTCCGGCTGATGGGGGCAGAGCCTAGGCACGCTGTCTTTCGCACTCCTTTCGGCGAGGTGAAAGAAAGCGGAGCGTTCACATTGGGCGTGGTAGGTGCCCACGCATCCCCCTGACCTGCTGACCGCCCAACGCTGGGATGCGCTACACGGTTCCCAATTCGACCGCGATCGGGCAACCTACATGCACCAGGCCCGGATGGCGAAACTGGTAGACGCATCGGACTTAAAATCCGCCGGGGGCGACCCCATGCCGGTTCGATTCCGGCTCCGGGCACCACCTATTGGCAGGCGGAACCGACAGGCCACATCAGGCACGGCCCCCCCAAGCTCTACCGCCTCGGCACGCCAATCATCCCGATCACCACAGATGCGCCGCATGCAGGGTGGTGTCTGACGCCCGGGCTGTTCGCTGGCCGAGCGCAGCGTTTGCCCCACAGCCAGCCGGTGGAAAGCGCCGGGAAAGCGCATCCATTGTGGGATGACCCGCAAACTGTCCGAACGCAAGCGACAGGCACTGCATCGCCCCGGACGACACCGTGCTAGAAACATTGCCACACCAGCCGCGCCGGCTGCTTGGGGAGAAGCGAGTGAACGAGACCTACGAAAGAGAAAAGCGCGCGCGTACGTTCGCCCAATACATCAGGGACACGTGGAGTGGCCCGCTTTCCCGCGACGAAAAGCAACAGCTGGGCGAGAAAATCCGGGACGAAGTGGATGGAGCACCGGATCGCGACAGCCTGGAGTCCATCATCATCGGCGCGCTCAGAGAGAAGGATATCGATCCCGACGAACTGGGCATCCGCTGGTCATTGGATTGAGATCGCCCCACGGCGTCCGCACGGGCGCCGGGCAGTTGGAGTGCCAGACACAAGATCGCCAGGCCCTCCCGCGGGATGGCCTTGGATATCGGGCGCCCCCGCCACCGAAAAGTCCCCGATACCGCCGCCACGGCGGCACCGGGGATGCCAACGGCAAGGGAATCCGCGCGGCGCTCAGATCGCGCGCGAGTAGCGCGCCGGCTGGTCGGGCTGGCGCAGGTAGCGGTCGAAGCACATGGCGATCAGGCGCAGCAGCGGGCGGCCGCGGGCGGTGGCCTGGACCACGCCGTCGCGGTAGTCGGCCAGACCGTCCGCGCACAGCGGCGCCAGTGCGCGCAGTTCCTCGCGGAAATAGCTGGCGAAGTCGATACCGTGGCGCTGCGCCACCGCTGCCGCGTCCACCCGCCCCTGGCACATCAGCTGCTGGATCAGTTCGGCGCGCAAGGCGTCGTCGGCACTGAGCTGCAGGCCGCGCAGCACCGGGCTGTCGCCGGCGTCCACGGCCGCTTCCCAGGCCGGCAGGTCGCGCTGGTTCTGGCTGTAGCTGGCGCCGATGCGGCTGATCGCGCTGACCCCCAGGCCCAGCAGGTCGGTGTCGGCGTGGGTGGTGTAGCCCATGAAGTTGCGGTGCAGGCTGCCCTGCCGCTGCGCGCGCGCCAGGTCTTCCTGCGGCAGCGCGAAGTGGTCCATGCCGATGTACTGGTAGCCGGCCGCCGAGAGCCTGCTGACCGCCAGCCCGAGCAGGGCCAGCTTCTGCTCGGCATCGGGCAGATCGGCGTCTGCGATGCGCCGCTGCGCCTTGAACAGTTGCGGCATGTGCGCGTAGCCGTAGACCGCCAGGCGGTCCGGGCGCGCCGCGATCACCGTCTCCAGGGTCTGTTCAAACCCCGCCAGGGTCTGCTGCGGCAGGCCGTAGATCAGGTCGACGTTGACCGAGCGCATGCCGTGCACGCGGCAGGCGCGCAGGATGTCCAGCGTCTCGTGCACGCCCTGGCGGCGGTTGATCGCCTGCTGCACCAGCGGGTCGAAATCCTGGATGCCCAGGCTGGCGCGATTGAAGCCCAGTTCGGCCAATGCAGCGATGTCCTGCGGCGTCACCGTGCGTGGGTCCAGTTCGATGGACATCTCGCGGTCCGGCGCCTGGCTGAAGCGGAACAGCCCGCGCAGGCCATGCACCAGTTCGCCCAGCAACTCGGGAGCGAGGAAGTTGGGGGTACCCCCGCCCAGGTGCAGTTGCACCACCTCGCGATCGCCCTCGAAACACGCGGCCATCATCGCAGCCTCGCGCAGCAGCCGCTGCACGTAGGTGCGGCCGCGCTGCGGGTCGCGGGTGATCACCCGATGGCAGCCGCAATAGAAGCAGGGATTGCGGCAGAACGGCACGTGCACGTACAGCGACAGCGGCCGCCGCGGATCGCTGGCCTGGACCGCGGCGAACAACTGCGCCGGGCCGAAACCGGTCTGGAAATGCGGCGCGGTCGGGTACGAGGTGTAGCGCGGGCCAGGACGGTCGTAGCGGCGCAGCAGGTCGGCGTCGAAGGTCCAGGCGGCGGAGGGATCGGGCGCGGTCAGGATGTCCATGCCCCGAGCATGCGCGGCGCCCGGCGCGGCCGCCTTGACCTGGATCAATCCGCGCACGCAGCCGGCGGCAGCGGCGATGCCGGCTCGAACGGGCGCCAGCTCATCTGGTGGCGGCGCCAGAACGTCTCGGCGATGCGCTGGGCGATGTCGTCGGCCAGCAGCCGCATCGGCGTGTTGGGCAGCTCGGCGGTCGTGGCGCGGAACAGGCCCAGCCAGCGCTGGAACAACAGTGCGCTGAGTTCGCGCATGGCCATGTGCCGCGGCATCGGCGCGCCGCGGAAACGGCGGGTGCCGCGCAGCATCGCCGACCAGAAATCGCACAGCTGCTGCTGGTGCGCGTCCCAGTCCTCGATGTGCGCGGCGAACACCGCCGACAGATCGGCGTCGGCGCGCACGCGGCGGTAGAACGTCTCCACCAGCGCCTGCACCTCGGCCTCGCTGCACAGGTCCGGCCCCGGCAAGGGCATGCCCTCGATCTGGTCCTGCATGGTCCGCTCCACGTCGCTCGACGCCGACAGTCTCCACGCCGCCACCGCGGCGGCCTTGATCAGGATCAATGTCGGCACGGCCGGCACTGCCTAGTCTGCCGCTGCGGCATGCGCCGACGCCGGTGTCGACGGGGGATCGGCGGCCAGGCGGCTGGCAGGCGCGGCGACGTGTGTGGCGCTGCCCCCTTGGCGCATGCCGCATCCTCCTTTCGCGATGGAATCCACCGTCATGGCCTCTCCCGACGATCCGCTGCTCGACCCGCTCGATCCCGGTACGCCACGCCCGCTGGTGCAGCGGCTGGGGGTGATCCTGTGGCCGAGCTTCCTGGTGGCCGGCGCGATGAGCGTGCTGTTCTTCGCCCTGGTCGATCCGCTGGCGCTGCGCGACATCACCTTCCCCGGCCGCCAGCTGAGCCGCGAGCTGGGCTATACGGTGGGCTTCTTCATGTTCTGGCTGGCGACGCTGGCCTCGAGCCTGCTGACCGGCTTCCTGTTGCGTCCGGCGCCGCACGGCGACGCCGCGCCGCTGTCCTGAGCCGGCTGCCGATGCCTCGCCCGATCCACTTGCATGTCGTCACCTCGCCCGCAGCCACGGCAGGACCGGCGCCGCCACATCGGTACACGCAGTTCCGACGCGTGGTGCTGTGGCTGCTGTTCGCCGCCTTCTACCTGCTGCCGTGGCTGCGCTGGCAGGGCCGGCAGGCGCTGCTGCTGGATCTGCCGGCGCGGCGCTTCGACGTGTTCGGCTGGACCCTGTGGCCGCACGACGTCGGCTGGCTGCTGCTGGCGCTGGGCGCCGCCGCGGCCTCGCTGGCGGTGCTCACCACTCTGGCCGGGCGCCTGTGGTGCGGCTTCGCCTGTCCGCAGACGGTGTGGAGCCACGCCTTCGCCTGGATCGAACGGCGCTTCGCCGACTGGCCGGCCGCGGCACGGCACCTGCTGTGGGCGACCGTGGCGCTGTGGACCGGGGTCAGCTTCGTCGGCTATTTCGTGCCGATCGCCGACCTGGTCGCGCGCCTGCATCCGTTCGCCTGGAGCGGCGGGGAGACGTTCTGGGTGCTGTTCTATGCACTGGCCACCTGGGGCAACGCCGGCTTCCTGCGCAGCCAGGTCTGCCGCTACCTGTGCCCGTACGCGCGCCTGCAGCCGCTGCTGTGCGACCGCGACACGCCGCTGGTCGGCTACGACGCGATGCGCGGCGAACCGCGCGGCGCCCGCGCCTGCGGCACTGGCAGCATCGCCCAGCGCGGGCGGCGCCTGCTCGACCCCGTCACCGCCCGCGACTACGCCGTGCGCGCCAGCATCGCCCAGCTCGCCGGCCAGGGCGGCAGCCGCGGCGAGGCCCTGGCCGCGTATGCCGGCACCCTGCCCAAGTTCAGCGCCGAACAACTCGGCGACTGCGTGGCCTGCGACGCCTGCGTGCAGGCGTGCCCCGCCGGCATCGATCCGCGCAATGGTGCGCATTACGCCTGCACCGCCTGCGGCGCGTGCGTCGAGGCCTGCGACCGCAGCATGGATCGCCACGGTTTCGCCCGCGGCCTGTTGCGTCTTGCCGGTGCCAATGCCATCGATCGCCAGCCGCGGCACTGGTGGCGCCGGCCGCGGCTGCTGGGCGGCGCCGCCACGCTGCTGGCGGCGTTGCTGGCGTGGTGGTGGCTGGCGGCGTGAGCCGGGCCGAGTCGACCGTGGCGACTCGTTGGGCGCGGCGGAACCGCTGCCGCCCCCTGGGGCAGCGACGGACATTTTTTTGCAACGAAGGGCTAGCGCACCTGCTGGCAGGCGTGTAGAATGCGCGGCTCCCAAGCGGGAATAGCTCAGTTGGTAGAGCGCAACCTTGCCAAGGTTGAGGTCGCGAGTTCGAGTCTCGTTTCCCGCTCCAAATAGCGTCACTTGCTTTCTACGATGCAAGTGAACCACCGAAAAAAGGAGCCCAGGCTCCTTTTTTCGTTTTCGCGGTCTGCGGACTCGACAGCGACGCTGCCCGAATCAGCGCCGATCCGCCAATCCGCCGCGCAGCGAACCTCTTACTTCAGCGGATTCTCCGGCTCCCTGCCCCGCAGTGCCTTGTCCTGCCGGCAGGTCTTCAACGGCTGGGCCGTCGCCGACTCGATCGCGGTCACCTCGCGGGTGTCGTCACGCGCATGCACCTTCAGGCAGGCGCAGCCGTAGCCGGCGCTGCCCGTCCCGGTCCCCACCCAGCGCGCCTGGGAGAACGTCGGCCATGTGCCCTCGGCCTGGTGCCCGCCCTGCTGGCCGACCGTCCACTCGCCGTCCTTGTCCACGAGCGTGGCGTTGCCTGGCGAGGGATTGTCGAACCAGCCGCAACGCGTGACGGCACCGGCAGGCGGCGTGGCATCGGCGACAGCGCACAGGCCGGTCATGGCAACCAGGGCCGCACCGAACACGCTGGCGAAACGCAAAACAGGTCGCGATGGATTCATGACATCAGGATCGAGGGACGAGACCGGCATCATCGCAAATCGGCGCCCGCCGGCGCTGCCGGGAGGCCCTGCAGGCGGCAAGGCGCAGCGCCGATGCCGCCTCTCCTGTTCGATGCGATGCCGCCGCGCGATCGCAGTGCCGTCGTGTGTCCGTTCTACGACCTGTCCTGGTTCGACACCGTCGGCCGCCAGCGGTTCGTGCAGTACAAGCAGCGCTTCTGGGCGGCGGCGCCGTAGCGGCGACGCAGCGTCGCCGGCGCCGGGCGCACCGCGGTCGCGGTAGGGAAAACCGCAGCTGGCTCGTCTATCTACCGCAACGTCGCCCTGCGGGAGACGCTGCCGCGCGCTGCTGCCGGGTCCCGCACCGTCTTTCCAGAGCATCCGCTGCATGCAGACCCTGATCCAACGCGGCATGGCCGCCCTTCGCCAGGACAACGTCGACGGCCTGTACAGGCTGTGGTCCGGCACGACCGTGCTCAACCATCTGCAGGAGGCCGACCTCGATGTGCTGATGCAGCGCTGCGACGCCCGGATCCAGGCCGCGCCGGGCGACCCGGCGCCATGGCGGCTGAAGTGCCTGATCTACCTCGACCGCAGCGCGCACTTCACCAGCGACCGCCGGCAGGCGCTGCGCACCGTCGCCGAGTGGGCCGGACGCGCGATCGGTCTGGCCCCGCACGACGCCGAGGCGCACCGCCTGCTCGGCAGCGCGCACTACTGGCTGGACGAACCCGCATCGGCGATCAGCGCCTACCGCAACGCCCACGCGCTGCAGCCGCAGGTGGACCTGCAGGTCCGCCTGTTCGAGATGGAATCGCTGCCTGCCGGGCAGTCGCCGCAGCTGCTGCAGCTGGACTTCCGCGACGGCAACGCCTGCCACTACTACAGCGCCGGCGTCTCCATCGGCAAATGGAAACACGCCGGGATGGAGCCGGCCGATGCCGGCTACGTCGACGCGGTGCAGTTCGCCCTCTACGAGCACGGCACCACGCTGTTCCGGCAAGCCCTGGAACTGGGCGAGGCCGCCACCTGCAACACCGACACCCATACCTTCGCGATGTGCTGTAACAACCTCGGCCTGCTGTACCTGGACCGGGGCCTGTACGCGCAGGCGCAGGCCATCCTCGAAGAAGGGCTGCGCCACAGCCGGTTCCAGTTCCTGTACCAGAACCTGCGCGAGGCCTATCGCCAGCAGGGCATGCGCGCCGAGGCTGCGGATCTGGCGCTGACCCTGATGATGGACTACGAACTGGACACGCCGCTGTTCCTGGATTGCGCGCAGGCGGCATGCAGCCATCTCAACCGCGTCGGCCGCCATGCCGACGTGCTGGAAATCGCCGATGCGGCGCAGGAAGAGTTCGAAGCGCTGCCCGACCAGGCCCAGGCCGATCGGGAACTGCTGCGGATGTATGCGCTGGTGCAGGCGCACCACCGTCTCACCGCGGCGCGTGCGCTGGGCCGGCTGCAGCCGGAGCATGTGGATACCGCCCTGTCGCAGGCGGCAGCGGAGGCGAATCCGCACGACCTGGACACGCTGTTCGTGCACGCCAGCGCACTCGGCGAGGCGCGCGACTACCCGGCCGCGGTCGATGCCTACGCCTCTCTGATCGCCGAGGCCACGCAGCAGCAGGACCTGCAGGCGCTCAAGCGCGCGCGGCACGGACGCGGCTACCTGCTGCTGTACCATCTGCCAGACGCCAAGGCCGCACTGCAGGACTTCCTCGCCGTGCAGCGCGACGGCACGGACGACTTCTACACGCACTACTACCAGGCCAACTGCCATTACGTGCTCAAGGACTACCGCAGCGCACTGCCGGCCTGCGACGCGGCACGCGCCCTGCTCGACGACGCCGTGGTGCAGGCGGACCCCGGCTCGGCGGAGCAGCTGTACATGATGGAAGCCAATTGCCACATGAACCTCGGTGCCTATCCCGCGTCGATCGCCGCCTTCGAGCGCTCGCTGGCGCTGCACGAACGTGCGGACGTGCGCGAGAGCTACGAGCTGGCCCGGCAACTGGCCGCCAAGCCGAAGAAGCGGCTGTTTGGGCTGTTCTCGTGATCGCCAGCGCATGAGCCACGCTTCGCACACTGCTCGCGCGAAGGTGCAGTGGCAACGCTGCGGCCGCGTGTGGCCGCGCGTGTCCTGACCCGGCCGTCGTGTCGCTGCGCTGCGCGCTGCTCGGGCTGAGTCTGCTGCTTGGTGGCTGTGCGGCAGCGGCCCCGACGCCGCTGCAACACCAGGTCTACGTCTGGCAGCGGCAATGGAGTGGCGCGCACGCGGTGGCGCTGGCACAGACCCGCGCGGACTTCTCGACGTTGCGCGTACTCGCGCTGCAGGCGCATCCGCGCGCCGGCTGGGGTCCCGCCGCGGTGGATCTGCGGCAGCTCGCCGCCGATGGCCGCCCGGTGATCGCGGTGGTGCGGCTGGACGGGCAATTGCCGCAACTGGACGCGACCCGCATCGACGCCGAGGTGCTGCACGTGGTGCGCACTTGGCGCACCGCCGGCGTGGCACTGCGCGGCGTGGAGATCGACCACGACTGCGCCACCGCGCGGCTGCCCTCCTATGCGGCGCTGCTGCGGCAACTGCGCGGCGCGCTGCCGGCGGACCTGGCGCTGAGCATCACCGCCCTGCCCGCCTGGCTGGACAGTCCGGCACTGACCCCACTGCTGCGCACGGTCGACAGCTCGGTGCTGCAGGTGCATGCAGTGAACGCACCCGCGGCCGGCCTGTTCGATCCGGTGCAGGCGCGACGCTGGGCCGACCGTTACGCCCAGCGCAGCGCCACGCCGTTCTGGCTGGCCCTGCCGGCCTACGGCGTGGCCCTGGTCGACGGCACCGACGCCGACACCGCACCGCTGATCGAAAGCGAGGTGCCGCTGGCGGCGCGCGGCGCACGCCGCGAACTGCGCGTGCCGCCGCAGCAGCTCGCCGCTTTCGTCGATGCGCTGCGCGCCCCCCGCCCGCCACACCTGGCCGGCATCGTCTGGTTCCGCCTGCCGCTGCCGGGCGACCGCCGCGCCTGGCCGCTGGCGACGCTGCAGGCGGTGGTGCACGGACGTCCGTTGCAGGCGGCCGTGCAGGTGCAGGCCAGCGGCACCGGCCCGGTCTACGACCTGACGCTCGCGAACGATGGCACGACCGCCGCCACGCCGCCGCAGCGCGTGGTCCTGCGCGGTAGCGCCTGCGAAGCCGGCGACGCACTCGGCGATTACCGGCTGCAATGGCCGGCACCGTCGCCCCGCTTCGAACGCACTCGCGCATCCCAACCCCTGGCCGCCGGAGAACGCCGTGCGCTCGGCTGGGTCCGCTGCCGCCGCCTGCACACAGGTGCCATCGATGTCCTGCCGTGATCCCCGACCCGCGGCCACGCTTGCCGCCGCGCTGATGCTGCTCCTGCTGCCGCTGGGCGGCGCCCGCGCCTGCGGCCCGGAGTTCCCGTACCGCCTGCTCGACGACCGTGCCGGCGCGCTGGCGCAATTGCCTGAAGGCAGCTTCGCTCGCGAAGTGCAGCGGCTGGGCGCACCGATCGACGGCCTCGGCCGCGCCGGCACGGCGACCCTGCCGCGCTACTGGGACGCCAGCGCGCAGTTCCCGCAGCAGCGCGACGACGTCGAACGCAGGCAAGTGGGCACCGCGCGGTTCGCCCGGATCGAACAACTGCGCGCGCTGGACGATGCGCAGCAGGCCGAACGCGACGGCGCCGACCTGCCACCGGAACTGCGCCTGTACACCGCCGGCGCGGTGGCGTTCGCGCAGGGCCGCTATCCGTCGGCCGCGGACTACTTTCGCCAGGTGCTGGCCCTGCCCGAGGCACAGCGCCGGGCGCGCAGCACGTGGGCCGCCTATTCGCTGGGACGCAGCCTGGCGCTGGCCGCCGACGGCGCGCTGGCCGGCGACGCCGTGGCGCAGCGGCAGGCGTACCGGCAGCAGGCGCGGCAGGCCTTCCAACAGACCCGCACGTTGCGCCTGGCCGGATTCGACGATCCGCTGGAGCTGGGCATCGCCAGCCTCGGCGAGGAGGCGCGCCTGCTGCTCGCCAGCGGCGACTGGAACGGCGCGATCGGCCTGTACGCGGTGCAGGCGGCACAGGGCTCGGACACCGGCATGAGTTCGCTCAAGCAGGTGGCCGCCGATCTCGCCCGCCGCAGCGATGCCGAACTGGCGCCGCTGTTGCGACAGCAGGCGGTGCGGCGGCTGTTGATCGCCCGGCTGCTCAGCGACAGCCACGCCTTCGATGCCGACTCCGGCAGCGTTCTGTCCTCGGCGCGCTTCCTGAACCTGCTGCAGGACGCAGCGGGCGATCCGATGGAAGACGCCGATCGCCTGGCCGCGCTGGCCTATCGCCAGGGCGATTACCCCAGCACCGCGCGCCTGCTCGCACACGCCGGCGACAGCGGCCTGGCCTGGTGGCTGCGCGCCAAGATGGCACTGCGCGACGGCGACGCCGCGCGCGCCGCACAGGCCTACGCGCAGGCATCCCGGCGCTTCCCGCCGAACGAGGACTGGGGCACGCGCCGCAATGGCGACTGGAGCAACGAGACGGTCAAACCGCAGTGCCGCATCGAGGGCGAAGCGGCGATCCTGGCGCTGCAACGCGGCAGCTACGTGGAGGCGTTCGCACAGCTGTACCGCAGCGGCGACCTCTACTGGGAAGACGCCGCCGCGGTCGCCGAGCGCGTCCTCACCGTGCAGGAACTGCAGGACTACGTGGATCGCCACGTGCCCGCCACGCCGCCGGCCGCCGCGAACGCGGCGCCGGAGTATTGGGAACGGACGCCGGCCCTGAAACTGCGTGAACTGCTGGCGCGCCGGCTGATGCGCGACGGCCGCTACGACGATGCGCTGCCCTACTTCGCCCAGCCCGAATTGCGCGAGGCGGCGCGCCGTTATCGCGATGCGCGGCGGCAAGGCACATCGGCCTGGACCGGCATCGGCCGCGCCGAGGGCAATTACCGGGCTGCCCTGATCGCGCGCCGCCAGGGCATGGAACTGCTGGGCTACGAACTGGGGCCGGACAACCGGGTCTACGCCGGCAACTATGCCGAAGCCACGGCGCATGCGCAGCTGCGCCCCGGTGGCCTGATCGCCGCCGCCGAAGCGCAGCGCTGGAACGCCACCGCCGCGCAGCCTTACCGCCGCTACCACTACCGCTGGATCGCCGCCGCCCTGGCCGATCGCGCCGCCGACGACCTGCCCGCACGCAGCCAGGCCTACGCCGCCGTGCTATGCCAGGCGACCGACTGGCTGATCACCCTCGACCCCGCGCAGGCGCGTCGGTCCTACCAGCGCTATGTCGCGCACGGCGCACTCAATCCGGTGCCCGGCAAGGCCTATGTGTTCGGCGTGGACGCCTGCGAGACGCCGGATTTCGAGGGCGCGCGGCGGCGCCTGTGGATCGAGCGCGGCCAGGCCGTACGCCAGTTCGTGCACACGCAACGGCTCGCCCTGGGCGCGGCCGGCCTGGCGCTGCTGGCCGCGGCAGGCTGGCTGGTGCGCCGGCGCATGCAGCGCAAGGCACGCGAGGTCGCAGCGCACACGCCGCAGGACTGAGCCTGCGGCGCGGGTCGGCCGCGATCCGCGCACGAGCGCACTGCTTGCCATCACCGGCGACACCGCCAGGCCCGCGCTGCGCCGCCCTGACCAATCCCCAATCCCGACTCCCCAATCCCCGCCGCCAGGCCAGGTAGGGATCGCCGCCTCTCGCTCGCGTCTTCAACAGGACTTTCCTGTTTACCGCTGGAATCGCGTCGACGCACGCGGCGCCGGCCGCTCCGCCGTCCTGGACGACCGTTCTCCCAATGCAGCACCGCACCACGCGCGACAAGGACGTCACCGCTCGCGGCACGCGCCGCGTGGCGTTCACGTGCCTGCGTCAGTCGCGCAGACACGCGGCCTTGAGACTGCGCTCAGTTCCTGCAGTACCAAGCCAGGCAGGCGATCGCCAGCGCAACCAGGCAGCACAGGCGCACGCTGCGGCGGCGGCTCAGCAGCGCGTGCACGCCCTGCAACAGCACCAGCACCGCCAGCACGCACAGGCCGACCAGCCGCCCGTTGCCGCTGTCCTGGAAATTGGCGGAGGACAACTGCGGATCGGCACCGTCCACCCATGCGTACGGGCGACCGGACACGGCGTACAGCAGCATGCCCAACGCATAACCGCTCCAGGACAGCACCTGCGCGGCGATCGCCACGGCCTTGCGCGCAGCTGCCATCGCGCGGCCTCACTCGCAGACGAACAAGGTGCCGGCAACCGGATCGGCACTGCTCGGACGCAGCGGCTTCGCTTCGCAGCGCGCGACGTCGCCGACACGCCGCGAGACCTGCACCCTGCCGTCAGGCCCGTATCCGCACACCAGATAGAGGCCATGCGGATCGGGCGCATCGAAGCGCCAGACCGACACGCCCGCATCGCCGGGGCGGCGCGCGTCCTCGTTGCTCGGCACCAGCGCAGCCATCTCGCGCGGCGGCCCGGAATAGACATTGCTGGAGAACAGCCGCATCGGCGGCGCGGCGGCGAGATCGACGCGGACATCGGCTGGCACGTCGGGACTCTGCAGCTGTGCCTCGGCGATGCGCAGGCGTTCGGGGCACTGCAGCATCTCCCTGGCCGCGGCGGGCGCAGCGGACACGGCGATGAGCAGCGGCAGCGCGCAGCGCGCCGTGGCGGACATTCCCTTCGACACCATCACACGCTCCCTGTCGACTGCAGGATCGAGACCGGCAAAGACCTCGGCCTTCGCCTCGCACGCCCGGCGGCACAGCCGACCACTGCTGCAGGCCACATCGCCAGGCCGCGCATACGGTGCCTCCGACATCGCCAAAGGTCAACGCGACGACACGACGCGCAGCCGACGTCATCGCGCGCGCTGGCGCCATTCTCTGCGTCCCCCCCCCCGCCTCATCACCCGCAAATGCCGGTCGGCATGACCGCCAACTACGCCTACTACCTGGACGAGGTGAAGGGCAGCACCAGCTGGAACCCGTTCGAAGGCATCCGCTGGCAACCGATCCCGCCCACATCGTTTTGCATGCGCATCGGTCCGCCGCCGCAGCGAAGGAGTCGCCTGATGTCACCCACGTTAGCTGCACACCGACCGTGGAAGTGACCGCCAGCAGCAACCCGCGCGAGCTGGGCAAGCCGCTGTCGGCGGTGTCGCGCCACGCCGCGGCACTGTGGGCCGACTACCGCTTCGACAGCGGCATCCGGCTCGGCCTGGGCGCGCGCTATACCGGCGCCAACCGTGGCGACCTGGACGCCGCACGCGCCGAAGTGCCGGCGTTCACCCTGTTCGACGCGCTGCTCGGCTACGACCGCGACCGCTGGAGCCTGGCCTTGAACGTGCACAATCTCGCCGACAAGACCTACCTCAGCAACTGCGACGCCTACGACAACTGTTACTACGGCGAGCAGCGACGCGTCATGGCCACGGCCACGTATCGCTGGTGAGGCAGCGCGGGCGCGATGGCAGCCTGTGCCATCGCGCCCGCGTCTGCTGCAGGTCGATGCGCAGGCTGCGCCTCGGGTGCCGCTGGCGGCATTGCATGCCAGGCAGACAGGTCTGCCACCGGCAACCGGCGACTGCGGGCGCGACGCAGCCCCTCAATCGCCCGGTTGCGTCGCCCTGAAACCCGCATGCCCGCACGCCGCGTCGTAGGCGTAGTCACCCGCGGCGAGCAGGTGGCGACCGCTGTTGAGATGGGCCGGTGGCGTCTTCAGCGGCCCGCGCCACTGCACGCTGTCCGGCGTCGCCGCCTTGCCGTCGCCGACCGCGAAGGCATAGCCGAATACCGGCTGGCCCTTCGCGTCGACGACGTCGAGCCGCAGTTGGGTCGCGTCAGGCACCACGCGCGTGGGATGGCCGGCGAGGTCCGTGGTGTGTTGCAGACTCTCTGGCGTGGCGGGCGGGACCACCGGGTTGAGCATCATGTAGGACACGCCGGTGTCGGGCAGCAGCTTGCCGCAGACGCGATAGTCGCTGCCGCTGCCCGGGAAACTGGCGCAAGCGGTCGGCGCCTGCCAGTCGCTGGGCACGCCCGCCGTGGCCGCGCCACGCTGCAGCGGCACCATGGCGAACCCCTGCAATGCCGCCTGGCTGACGCCCAGGGTGATACCCCTGGCGCTGACGATGTAGCCGGGGCTCATGCGCTGCTCACGCATCTGCACCAGGTTGAGGAACGGATTGCGCGCGGCGTCGACGCCGCGGTCGTAGCCCACCCCCATCATGCCGAAGTTCGGGGAGATGGTGCTGCAGTTGCGCAGCACCTGCGTGCTGCTGCTCAGCGCGGGGCTGCCGTCGTAGCCGGCGCAGGTAGCCGGCACCTGCGCCAGCGGCTTGGGTTGCTGGGCCACGCTGGCGACATCGCAGGTGCACTGCGCGGCCAGCACGGTGATGCGATCCACGCGCGCCGCGGCGCTCTTGCCGTCGGCGGAGACGCCGAGCCGCATCGGCACGTCCACGTACTTGCCGGGATGGTACTTGCTGTCGCTCGAGTAGAAGATGTGTCCAGGCGTGTTGGACGCGTCCCAGGCGCTGCGCAGCGCGTCGCTCAGCGGCACCACCACGCCGGTGGAGCCGGTATCCACCTCCAGCACCTGGCTGCCGCTGCTGCGGCCATCGGCATCGCTACCGAGCTGCACGCGCACCTGGTAGGCGAATTTCGGCGTGGCCTTGGAGACTAGCGGCAGGTTAACGGTCTGCGACTGCAGCGCGCAGGTCTGCGCGGCGGCGGTGGCGCTCGCGGCCAGGCAAAGCACGGTGCCGCTCCAGCGTGTCCATCGGTTCATGGCGATGTCTCGGTTGGGTGTGGCGTCATGCTAGAGCGCGGCAGCACGGCGATCGTGCGCGAATCGGCGCGAGGCGGCGCTTGTCTACTGCCACCGGCATGGCGCTGTGGTCGGCATTCCAGTCGCGGCGCGGCGCGACGTGCGCATGCAAGGCCCTGCATCCAGCGGCTCGGCAATGCCTGCGCCCCGCGCAGTGCAGGGTTGCCAAGCCGTGGTGCTTGGTACACAATGCAGTCCGTTGCGCGCCGGGCTGATTCAAAAACATCTTTTGAATCAACGCGTTGGACGAGAGCCGCAAGGCAGCGTCCGATTCCCGCGCCAGGGCCCCGGCAGCGGGGCTTTGTTTTTGTCGGGCGCCCAGGGCGTTGCGGCAAGACGTCAGTCCACCGGCCTGGTGGCAGAGTGGTTATGCAGCGGACTGCAAATCCGCGTACGCCGGTTCAATTCCGACCCAGGCCTCCATCTTGTTTCGACGCCACTGGCCGCTTGCTGCGGCCCGTTTGCGTTGGTGGCTTGCGGTGCGATCGCCTGCCCCACGCAGGCGCCGCGATCGCGCTGCACCTGCCCGCCTTCACTTCGCGTACGCAGTACCGCCGACGCCGCATTTAGACCGGCCTGCATAGGGTCGATGTTCCGCCCGACCTGCCGATCGCGATGACCCCACCCGCCGCGCATGCCGAGCCCGCGCCTACCCGGCGGCGCGTGCTGTTCCGTCTGCTGGGGTCCGGCGTGGTCACCGGCGCCGCCGACGACGATCCGTCCGCCATCGGCACCTACGCCAGCGCCGGCGCGCGCTACGGCTTCGCGTTCCTGTGGATCGCGCCGGTGCTGTTGCCGATGATGTACCTGGTGGTCTACCTGTCGGCGAAGCTGGGGCGGGTGACCGGCAAGGGGCTGTTCGCGATCATCCGCGACCGCTATCCGCGCTGGGTGCTGTACCCGGCCGTCGGGTTCGCCTTCGCCGGCAACGTGATCGAAGCGGCGGCCAATCTCGGCGGCATCGGCGCGGCGCTGAACCTGCTGATCCCGCTGCCGGTGCCGGCGATCGTGGTCGCAGCGGCGCTGGCGATCTTCCTGCTGCAATTCTTCGGGTCCTACCGCCTGCTGAAACGGATCTTCCGCTGGCTGGCGCTGGCGCTGTTCGCCTACGTGGCCGCTGCGCTGCTGGCGCGCCCCGACCTGCGCCAGGTGTTGCGCGGCACCTTCGTGCCGTACGCCGAGTTCAGCCGGGAGTATCTGTCGATGATCGTCGCCTGCATCGGCACCTCGTTGTCGGCCTATATCTTCACCTGGCAGTCCAACCAGGAAGTGGAAGAACAGATCGCCGCCGGACGGCGCAGCGTGGCCGCGCGCCAGGGCGCCAGCGCCGGCGAACTGCGCCGCACCCGTCGCGACGTCCTGGTGGGCATGCTGTTCTCCAACATCATCCTGTACTTCATCCTGCTCTCCACCGCCGCCACCCTGCACCGCTCCGGCCAGACCGAGATCGCCACGGCGGCACAGGCCGCGGCCGCGCTGGAGCCGTTGGCCGGGCCCGCGGCCAAGTGGCTGTTCGCGCTGGGCGTGGTCGGGGTGGGCTTCCTGGCGGTCCCGGTGATGACCACCGGCGCCGCCTACGACCTGGTGCAGGGCATCGGCCACAAGGGCAGCCTGCACGCACAGCCGCGCGAGGCGAAGCTGTTCTACGCGACCATCGCGCTGGTCACGGCGATCGCGGTGGGGCTGAACTTCCTCGGCGTCAACCCGATGAAGGCGCTGGTGCTGTCTGGCATCGTGCAAGGCATGACGGTCCCGCCGTTGCTGTTGCTGATGATGCGGATGAGCAACGACCGCACGCTGATGCGCGGCCGCGTCAACAGCCGCCTCACCAACGCGCTCGGCTGGATCACCGTGGCAGTGACCTTCGCCGCCAGCGCCTGCCTGCTGGTCACGCTGCTGCGGTAGGCGCGCAAAAGCTGCGCGACTGAAAAACTTTCGCTGGCGCGCGCCGCTGGCTGCGCGGCGCAGGGCGCACCGACGCGCCGGATGGGAAGAAGAAGATGCTGGCACGCGTCCTGCGTCCACAAGGCATCCGCTTTCGGCCGCACCGCGATGATCCTCAGCTTTCTGCAATCCCGCCTGCCCGCCTGGCCGGTGCAGGATCCCGTCACCGCCGGACGTACCAGCGAGATCGCTGCCGGCCAGCAAGCGCAGATCCTGGTGCTGTGGGGCGGCGAAGTGCGCAACGAGCGCGCCCTGTTCGGGCGCCGCGATGCGCCGCAGGATCCGCTGATCACCAGCGAACGTCGGGAACGCGCCTGGCAGGGCGCGCAGACCGCGGTGTGGGAAACGCAGCGCTGCCTGGTGCCGATCGCCGGCTTCCGCAGCGCCGACGCCGCGCGTGGCGGCCCCTGGATCTGCGAAGACCCGGGTCCGCTGTTCGCCGCCGGGTTGCGCAGCAGCATGCAGACCCAGGAGGGCTTTCATCTCTCCTGCTTCTCCCTGCTCACCGAGGCACCTGCAGTGCCCGCACTGCCGGACGAAGTGCCGGTCCTGATCGGCGCCGACGACGTCATCGAATGGCTGTACCTGGATGGGCAGGACGCATTGCGGCGACTGGATGTCGCGCAGCAGCGGCGCTTCGTCAGCGTCGATGCCCTGCTGCGCGGTCCCTTGCCACCCGAGCGCATGCATTGAGCGCAGCCGCGCGCGGTCGGGAATGTGCCGGATGCCGCAGGCAGGATGCGGCGTCGCGCACAGGCGGTGCTGCAGAGCTGCTCCGTGGATGCGCGCGTTGCACACATTGCTGAAGCGGCCGAATCCGCTTCAGCATGATGAGGGATCGAATCAGGATGTTTTCGCCTTGCGCTCACACATGCGGAGGACGATGGAATGACCTGATTCGCGGAGTACAACCCGCATGACCAAACCCCTGCTTGCGATCGTGGATGGCAACATTTCGTTGTCGGACCATGTGTCCACCTTCTCCCAGCGCCGCGGCCTGGCGCTGACCCGCCTGCCCTCGCTCGAACATGCGCGGCACTGGCTGCAGCAACAACGCGCCGACCTGCTGCTGCTCGACGGCGACGCCGAGCGCGGCGCAGCGATGGACCTGATCAACGGCCTGGCCGGCCGCTCGGACGCGCGCGTGGTGCTGCTGGCCACCGAGGCGCAAATGCCGAAATGGCGCGGGCTGGCCGGCGACAGCGTGCAGCTGCTGCAGCGGCCGCTGCCGTGGACGCAGTTCGACGGCCTGCTCGATCAGATCCTGTGCCGCCTGCCGCCGCGGCGCGGGATGGCACGCTTCGGCCTGGTCGGCGAATGCGCAGCGATCGCGCGCGTGCAGCGCGACATCGCCCGCGTCGCGCCATTGGACATCTCGGTGTTGGTTGCCGGCGAAACCGGCACCGGCAAGGAACTGCTGGCCAAGGCCATCCACGAGGCCAGCGGCCGCAGCGGGCGCCTGGTCGCGGTGAACTGCGGCGCGATTCCGCCGGAACTGCTCGCCAGCCAGTTGTTCGGCCACGAGCGCGGCAGCTTCACCGGCGCCAACCAGCGCCACGCCGGCTATTTCGAACAGGCGCAGGGCGGCACGCTGTTCCTGGACGAGATCGGCGAAATGGCGCCGGAACTGCAGGTGTACCTGCTGCGTTGCCTGGAAACCGGCGCGATCACCCGCGTCGGCAGCGACGCGGAAGTCCGCCTCGACGTGCGCATCGTCGCCGCCACCCACCGCGACCTGCTGGGCGAGGCCAGCACCTTGCGCCGCGACCTGTATTACCGGCTGTCGCAGTACGTCATCGAGTTGCCGCCGCTGCGCGAGCGCGGCGACGACGTGCACCTGATCGCCGACACGCTGCTGGACACGCTCAATCGTCGCTATGGGACCAGCAAGCAGTTCGACACGTTCTCGCGGACCGTGCTGGGACGGCACCGCTGGCCGGGCAACGTGCGCGAACTCTCCAGCGCAGTGACGCGCGGCTATTACCGTGCCGACGGCGAGGTGGTGACCATCGAGCCGCTGCTGCACGGCGAGGTGCCCATGGCGCAAGACGCGCCTTGCCACTGCGGCAACACCGGCGACGCGGTGACGTTCCGCGTGGGCACGCCGCTGAAGCAAATCGAACAGGAGATGCTGGTGCGCACCCTGCGCATCACCGGCGGCGACAAGTCCGCGGCGGCGCGCAGCCTGGGCATCAGCGTGCGCACCATCTACAACCTGATGTCGCGCGGCGACCGTGACGTCAACTGAGCGCGGCAGGGCGCGCCGTCGCGGCGCGCCCTGCCGGGCGATCTGCAGCCACGGCGGTCAGTGCGCGGCCGGGCGGATCAGTCCAGGCCGCAGGCCGCGCGCAGTTCCTCTTCGATCGGTGCGACCTGGCCGGGCGGCCGCTGCTGCGGCCGGCATAGGTAGGTTTCCTCGGCGATGCGCGCGTCCACCGCGAACCCCGCGCTGCGCAGCATGGCTTCCACGCCGGCATGGTTCGGTGCCCACCAGTTGGTGGGATCGTCGGCCAGGCGATGCTCGATGAAGGCCATCTTCGGCCAGCCGGGCTCGCACATGCGCCCGCGCTCTAGCATGCCGATGTCGCGCGGCGCCGGATAGACCTCCTCGCCGGGCATGGTCATGGTCTGCAACACCAGCATGCGGCGACACAGGCGACGCACGATGTCCAGGGCCAGCAGCGGATGCCGCAGGTGGTACAGCACGCCCATCATCCACACCAGGTCGTACTGCTCGGCTTCGCGCGCCAGCGCATACAGCTGCATCTGCCGGAAACGCACGTGGCGCTCCAGCCCGAACTGCGCCGCTGCCCATTGCGCCTGCCGCAGGTAGTGCGGATTCATGTCGATCGCCACCACCTCGGCGCCGCGCCTGGCCAGCTCGAAGCTGTAGAAGCCGGCGTTGCAGCCGATGTCCAGCACCCGCCAACCGCGAAGATCGGCCGGGACATGCGGCGCGATCTGCCGCCACTTGCAGGCCGGGAAATCGCCGTACGGATGCGTCGGCAGGGTCTGCCGGCCATCGGGCAGGTGCAGGTTGTGGAACCACGGCCCCAGCGCCTGCATCGGATCGACCGGGTCGAGGGACGGAACGGCGGATTGCATGGCGGTCTCCCGGGAAGGCGCCGAGCGCGGCTCAGCGGTTGACGAACTTGAAGAAGCGGCTCTGGCTGCCGTCGCTGGTCTTCTCCTGATACAGGAAGGCCAGCTCTTCTTCTTCGAACTTGTCGAAGAAGTCGTCCCAGCTGATTTCTTCCAGCGCCGCATCGTCGCGGAACAGGATGCGCAGCACGCCGGCATCCTCGTCGGCTTCGGTGCCGCGCACGCTGGCCGGACGGCCGCCGCGCGCCTCGGCCCAGCGGCGGATCTCGTCGTGATCGGTGGTGGTCTTGGCGTCATGCGAGGGCATGCGAGGATCTCCTGGCGGAGGTGGATGGCGCCGCGTCGGCGACGCGGTCGAGGGCATCGTGCAGGGCCTGCGCGCGATGCTCGGCGGTGTGTTCGGCGAGCACGCGGCGGCGCCCCGCCTCGCCGATCGCCATGCGCTGCGCTTCCGGCAGCTCGCGGAGCCAGCCCAGTACGTCGGCCGCACGCCGTGCGATCAGGATTTCCCTGCCAGGCGCGAACAGCGTTTCCAGGCCTTCCCAGGGATCGGAGATGATCGGCGTGGCGCAGGCCGCCGCTTCGAACAGGCGCACGCTGGGCGACCAGCCGGCCAGCACCATGTCGGCACGGGTCAGATTGAGGGTGAAGCGCTGCTGGTTGTAGAAGTCCATATGCTGCGCCGGCGGCAGGTGCGCGCAGCGCTGCACGTTGTCCGGCCAGACGATGTGCGGCGGATACAGCGGACCGGCGATCACGAAGCGGCCCTGCGGCCAGGCCAGCGCCGGCTGCAGCAACAGCCGCTCCAGCGGCGGCTGGCGGTCGTCGCTGTAGGTGCCCATGTAGCCCAGGTCGTAACGATGCGCCTGCGGCTGCGGCCGGTATTGCTCCGGATCGAACGCGCAGTACAGCGGCACCGCGCGCGGCGCGCCGTAGACGCGTTCCAAGCGTTGCAGGGTCGGGCCGCCGGTGAAGGACAGATACAGGTCATAGTGCGGAATCAGCGCCGGCGACAGGTAGGCGCAGTCGCCGCGCTGCAGCGCCGTCAGGGTCACCGGGGTGTCGATGTCGTAGAACGCGACCACGCCGCGCGCGGTCTGCTGCACCCACGTGCCCACGGCGATGCCGTTGGGCACGTAGGAACCCACGATCACCAGGTCCGCCGCGGCGATCGCGGCGGCGTGCCGATCCTGCAGTTCCTCGAGGCTGGCATACAGCACCGGCGCGCACGGCAACTGCGCCGGCGGATCCTGGTGCTCGGCGTACCAAGGCACGTCGCGCTCCAGGAACAGCACGCGGTCGCCGCGCGCCTGCAGCGCGGCGATCAGTCCGCGGTAGGTGGTGGCATGGCCGTTGCCCCAGGACGAGCGCAGGCTCAGGCCGAGGATGACGATATCGCGCGCGGCCATCACGCCGCCTCCCGCTGCCGCGCGTCCAGCAAGGCTTCCACCTCGCGCGCACGGTGCGTGTAGGTGTGGTCGCGCAACAGGCGTTGCCGTGCCCGCGCGCCAATCGCCTGCGCCTGCGCGGCGTCGATGCGTTGCAGGTAATGCGCCACCTGCTCGCTGTCGTGCGCGACCAGCACCTCGCGCTGCGGTTCGAGGAACGCCTCGATCCCTTCCCAGGCATCGACGATCAGGCAGGCGCCGGCGCCGGCCGCCTCGAACACCCGCGTCGGCGGCGACCAGCCGAAGCGCGCCATGCTGTCGCGGTTGACGTTGAGCACCATGCGCACGCTGCAGTTGAAGGCGTTGTGGTCGCGCGTGGACACGTGGCCGAGCGTGCGCACGTTGTCCGGCAGGTCTGCGTCCCAACCGCTGCCGCCGAGCAGGAATCTCGCGTCAGGCAGGCGCCGCGCCGGTTCCAGGAAGAACTGCCGCACCCGCGCCTCGCGGTCCGGCAGGCGGTTGCCGAGGAAGCCCAGGTCGGCGGCAAAATCCCGCTGCGCCGGCGACGGATGGTGGCTCGAGGGGTCCAGCGCGTTGTAGATCGGCACGCATTCGGCCGCGCCCAGTGCGCGATAGGCGGAGACCACGCGCGGCCCGCCGCCGTAGGTCAGCACCAGGTCGTAGCGCGGGATCTGCGCGCGGAACGGATCGCCCGCATCGGCCTGCACCCGCTCCAGCGTCGCCGGCGCGTCCACGTCCCAGAACAGCACCTGGGTGCGCGGCGAGCGCAGGCCCAGCACTTCGCGCTCCAGGAACGCATCGAACACGCCGACGCCGCTGGCCTTGACCACCACGTCGGCGCCGCGCGCCTGCTCCAGCGCGCGCGCCGCATCGGCCTCGGCGGCCCCGGGATACACGGTGACCTGCGCCCACTCCGGATCGTCGATGTCGCGGTGCTGCTGGCGCCCGAACGCATCGGGCTCGAAGAAGTGGATGCGGTGGCCGCGCTGCGCCAGTGCATGCAACAGGCCCCGGTAGTAGGTGGCCGCCCCGTTCCAATACGAGGACACCACGCTGGAACCGAAGAAGGCGATCTGCAACGGGCTAGGCATGACTGAGGCTCCGGTGGTCGTGGTGCGCGGCGGGCGCGTCGAGTTCGGCGAGGACCGCCAGCAGTTCGTCGACGCGGTGCGCGCAACTGTGGCGGGTGCGGATGGTGTGCAGACCTTGCATGCGCAGCGCCGCGGCCAGCTCGGCGTCGTGCAGCACGTCGTGCAGGTGGCGCTGCATCTGCTCACCGTCGCGCGCCACCAGGTAGTCGCGGCCGGGCGCGAACAACTGTTCGGCGTCCTCCCACGGCGCGCACACCAGCGGAATGCCGCAGGCCAGCGCCTCGAACACGCGGATCGTGGGGATGCCGGGCAACGCGCGCACGTACGGCCGCCGCGGCACGTGCACGGTGACGCGGAAATGCGCGAACGCCTGCGGCGCGCGGTGGTTGGGCAGCCAGCCGGCATAGTCGATGCCGGCCTCGGCCAGCGCCTGCAGGGCCTGCGGCGGATAGCGCACACCGTGGATGCGCGCGCGCAGGCGCAGCCGTCGTACCGGCTGGATCAGGAACGTGTCCAGTTCCTGCGCGCGCTCGTCGTCGCCCCAGTTGCCGATCCACAGCAGGTCGCCCTGCTGCGCCTGCCCGAGTTGCGGCTGGAACACGCGCAGATCCGCCGCTTCGTGCCAGGTCCATACGCGCCGGCTCCAGCCGTGGCGCAGATACTGTTGGCGCACCGCCTCGCCGAAGGCGAGCACGCCGTCGTAGTCGGACAGATCGAACCGCGCCATCTCGTCGGGGGCGCTGACCGAGCGGTGGTGGGTGTCGTGGAACAGCACGCGGCAGCCGACAGGCGCTTCGCGGCCGATCCGCGCGATCAGCTCGGGCGCGTTCCACTCGTGCACCAGCACCACGTCGGCACCGTCCAGCACCTGCGCCAGATCCAGTGTGGCCAGGTCGTAGCGCGTGCTGCGCAGCTGCGGAAAGGCGTCCGCGAAGGCCTGCAACGGCGCCTCGCCCTCCTCCGCCTGCAGTTGCGCGCGGCTCCAGCTGTCGTGCGGCTCGTACACCGCCACCGCATGCCCGCGCGCCTGCAGGTCGGCGACGATCCCGCGCAGGAAATGCGCATTGCCGTGGTTCCAGTCCGACACCAGCGAGTGATAGAACAGCACGAAGTTCATGCACCGACTCCGATCGAGGAGAACATGGGGACCGGCGGGCCGGCCCGTCCGGTCACGCGCGGCGTGCCGCGATGCGCGATCAGCGCCCGATAGCGCTGGCGATAGGCCGCGGCCATGGCAGTGGCGGTGTAGCGGCGCGCCTGCGCGACCGCGCGCCGGGCCATGCGCTGACGCAGCAGCGGATCGCCGATCAGGCGCTGCAACTGCGCCGTCAGCGCCCGTGCGTCGTCCGGCGCGACGTACAGCGCCGCATCGCCCCAGACCTCGCGCAGGCTGGGGATGTCGCCCAGTACCAGGGCGCAGCCGGCCTGCGCCGCTTCCAGCGCCGACAGCCCGAACGGTTCGTAGCGCGCCGGCAGCGCATACACGCTGGCGCGGGCCATCCAGCGGCGCAGACGCGACGGCGGCAGCTGGCCCAGTCGCAGCGCCGACGCAATCGCTGCGGTGCCGCCGTCCGGATGCGCCGCTTCGCCGGCAATGCGCAGCGCCCAGGGCAGCTGCGGCGCCACCGCGGCCAGCGTCCGCAGATTCTTCGCCTCGTCCCACAGCCGTCCTGCCGCCAGCACCAGGGGCTGCTTGGCGCTGGCCGGCACCGGCCGCGACAGCGGCGCGGTGCCATTGGCAATCACGCTGCACGGCACGTCCAGCGGATACTGCGCGCGCAGTGCCGCCAGCATCGCCTGGGTCGGCGCGGCCACGTGATCGGCCGCCGCCAGGCCCGCGGCGACCGTGGCGCGGTAGTGATCCCACTCCGGCGGCAGCGCCTCGCCGCGCACCGCCTGCCACCAGGAGCCGACGCAGGAATGGGCGGTCATCAGCACCGGCGCAGGCCACGCCAGGGCGCCGTGCGCATAGTCGTTCAGATGCACAACGTCCGGACGCACCTGCGCCGCCAGTGCCTGCAGCCAGCGCCCGGCCGAGGACACATCGGCCCAGGGATCGTCCATCCACAGCAGCCGGTAGCCGCTGGCATGCAGGCGCAGTCCCTGGATCGCCGCGGCCTCGCGCCACTGCGCCGGCGTGGGGGTCGCGCCCATCGTCGCCAGTTCCACGCGATCGCCCTGCGCGGTCAGCACCCGGCACAGGCTCAGCGCGTACTGCCACACGCCGCCGACGGTGTCGGCGGTCATCAGGATCCGCAGCGGGCGCTCAGCGTCCATAGAGCGCATCCACGGTGCGGGCGACCTCGAGCAGATGCAGCGCCGCCGGGTCGAAGCCGGGGTCGGTGGCCAGGCGCTCGGCCCAGTCCAGCAAGGCGCGCCCGCCCCAGGCGTCCGGTGGCGAAGCCAGGCGCTCGCACCGCGTGCCGTCGAAGCGGTCCACGGTGAAGTCGAAGAACGAGCCGTCGACATTGCGCAGTGCCGCGCCGCCACCGGTGCCGTACACGTTGGCCTGGATCACCGCGTCGCAACCGGCCGGCAGCCGCCACGAGCAGGCCATGCGCACGCTGGCGCCGTTGTCCATGCGCCACTGTGCGCTGGCGTAGTCCTCCACCTGCCGCACCGGCCGGGTCAGCGGCCGGCCTTGCGCGTAGAGCGCCGCCTGCAGCTCGTGATGGCCGCCGCTGCCGGTCAGCCACATCGCCAGGTCCAGCAGATGGATGCCCAGGTCCATCACGCAGCCGCCGCCGGAACGGGCGATGTCGTAGAACCAGTCCTTGTCCGGGCCGTAGGCGTTGTGGAACAGCAGGTCGATCGCGAACACCTCGCCCAATGCGCCCTGCGCGATCTGCTCGCGCAGCGTCGCCATGCCCTTGGCGAAGCGGTAGCTGAAATCCACCGCGAGCAGGCGGTCGTGGCGTTGCGCCAGCGCCAGCACCTGCTCGGCTTCGGCGGCGGTGCGGGTCAGCGGCTTCTGGCAGAACACCGCCAGGCCGCGCTGCAAGGCCGCGGCGGCCTGCGCCGCGTGCGCGCCACTGGGCGTGGCGATGACCAGGCCGTCCAGGTCCTCGCGCGCCAGCAGCGCCTCCAGGTCGGGCAGCAGGTCGGCGGCCGGTGCGTCCTGGCGTGCGTCGTGCAGCGCCGTCGCGCTGGCATCGGCGATCGCCACCACCTCGCCGAGCCCGCTGTCGGCCAGGGCGCGCATGCGCGCGCGGCCGATCCAGCCGACCCCGAGGAAGCCCAGCCGTGGCGCGCGCCAGCGCGGTTGCGCGTACGCGTTCATGCCAGCACCACGGCTTTGAGGAACCCATCCGGGCGCGCGTCCATTGCCGCGAATGCCTGCGGCAACTGGTCCAGCGCGTAGCGATGGGTCAACAGCGGGAACGGATCCAGACGCCCGTCGGCGACCGCCTCCACCGCCTCCTGCAAGCCGCGCAACGCCACCCGCGGATCGCGTTCGTGCGCGTTGACCACGTCCAGGCCGCGCCAGTTCCACTGCTGCATGTCGACCTGGCGCGGGCCGTCCTGGTGGTAGCCGGCGATGACCAGGCGCCCGCCCTCGCCGCACAGCGCGCTGGCGATATCCAGGGTGACCTGCTCGCCTGCGGCCTCGATCACCCGCAGGCAGCCGCTGCCGCCGGTGAGTTCGTGCACCGCACCGATCGCCGCGTAGCGATCCTCGGTGGCCAGCGTGGCGCTGGCGCCGCACTGGCGCGCGACCTGCAGGGCGTAGTCGCGCCGCGACAGCGCGATCACCTGCGCACCCAGGCCGGTGGCCAACTGGATCAACAGCGCGCCGATGAAGCCCACTCCGACCACCGCCACGGTCTGGCCGGGGCGGATGTCGCTGCGGCGCAGGATGTTCATCGCACAGGCCAGCGGCTCGCCAGGCAGGTCGCGGCCGTCCAGCGCCGGCGGCAACCGCACCAGCGCATCGGTCTCGGCCAGGTCGTACTCGGCGTAGGCCCGGCCGGACAATAGCGCGACTCGGTCGCCCGGCGCCCAGCCCTGCACCTCGGCACCGACCGCGTCGATCTCGCCCCAGCCTTCGTGGCCCGGCGCACCGGGTTCGAACGGATAGGCGAACCAGGGCCGGCCGGCCCACACCGGCAGATTGGACGCGCACACGCCGCAGCCCTGCAGGCGCACCCGCACTTGCTGCGGGGCGGGTTCGGGACGCGACTGGCGCTGCGTGACGATGCGGCCCGGGCCTTCGAACACGGCGGCATGCATGCTGTTCATGCGGCGTGGATCCTCCGTTGCGGTGGGGAAACAGGTGCGGCGCGCTCGGCCTGCGTGTGCAGCCAGCGGTGCAGCCGGGCGATGCCGGCCTCGGCGCCGACGCGAGGTGACCAGCCGGTGGCCGCGGCGAAGGCGCGGGTGTCGGAGACGTAATAACGCTGGTCGCCGACCCGCGGCGCCGCGTGCGCCAGTTCCAGGCGATGGCCGACCAGCGACTCGATCCGGCGCAGCACCTCGCGCAGGCTGGCGGCGTTGGCGGGGCCGCCGCCCATGTTGAACGCCCGCCCGGACAGCCGCGGCATCTGCGCCTGGCATTGCAGGAACGCCTCGACCAGGTCGTCCACGAACAACAGATCGCGGACCTGGCGGCCATCGCCGTATACGGTGATCGGCTGCCCCTGCAGCGCGCGGATCAGGAAATGCGCGACCCAGCCCTGGTCTTCGTTGCCGCATTGGTGCGGGCCGTAGATGCAGCTCATCCGCAGCACCACCGCCTGCAGGCCGAAGCTGCGCGCATAGTCCAGCACGTACTGGTCGGCACCGCCCTTGGAGCAGCCGTAGGGGCTGTGGAAATCCAGCGCGCGGCGCTCGTCGATGCCGCGCGCGCGCAGCAGCGGATCGCTCGGCTGGTAGCGCTGCGCGTCGGCTTCCAGCGCGACGTCGTCCAGCGCGCCATAGACCTTGTTGGTGGAGGTGAACAGCAGCGGCGGCGGGCGCCGCGCGCCGCGGATCGCCTCGAGCACGTTGAAGGTGCCGCGCAGGTTGACCTCGAAGTCGTGCGACGGATCCTCCAGGCTGGAGGTCACCGCCACCTGCGCGGCCAGGTGGAACACCTGCGCCGCCTGCGCCACTGCATCGCCGAGCAGATGCCGATCGCGCACGTCGCCCACTTCCACCTGCAGACGCTCGCCGGGATAGTGGCGACGCAGCCACTGCAGGTTGTGCTCCACGCCCGGGCGCGACAGGTTGTCGTAGACGATGACCCGGCGTCCGCTGTCGAGCAGGCGCGCGGCCAGATTGGTGCCGATGAAGCCGGCGCCGCCGGTGATCAGCACCGCATCCTGCCCACGCGACCGCGGCAGGGTGTGGATCGGCGCGTGCGCGTCGGCGCGTGGCGCGACCGTCGGCGCCGGCGCGAGGTCCGGGCGCGGCGCGCGCGACAGGTTGGCGCCGTGCTCGTGGTGCAGCGACGCCAGCGCCTGGATGCCGTCGTAGCCCTGCTCGGCCCACAGCCGGTACAGCAGCTTGGCGCGGCCGCGCTCGTCGCGCAGGCCGAAGTGATAGTGGCGCTCGTCCTCGTGGAAACCGTCCTGGTGGCTGATGCTGCCGTGCAGGTCGCGCGCGGCATACCAGTACAGCCGCTCCACCGGCGCATCCAGGGTCTCGCGCAACTGCCGTACCTGCTCGATCTCGTCATGCCGCCAGGTCGAATACCCGGTCTCGCTGAGCCAGACCTGCGGCTGCAGACCGTGCGCGGCCAGCACCGCGCGGACGTCGCCGAGCACCTCCGCCCACGGCCGGCGGCGGAAATCCCAGGTGCCGGGAAAGCCGTGCACGCCGACCGCGTCGATGTGCGCCAGCGCCCCACGCTGCGCCATCAGCGCCAGCCAGTTCGGATCGGTCGGGCACATGCCGCCGAGCAGGGTCTTCTTGCCCAACTGGTGCGCCCAGTGCGCGGCCTGGCCGATCATCTCGGCGAAGCGCTGCCAGTCGTGGTCCAGGTGCCAGTCCCAGTCGTTGAGGTTGTTCGGCTCGTTCCACAGTTCGATCCACTCGAAGCCGGCGCCGAAGCGACCCACCACCTGGTCGATGAAATCGGCGAAGGCCTTGCTGTCGCGCGGCGGCGACGCCGTGCGCGGCTCCAGCCCCAGCGATGGCGGGGTGTAGCAGAAGCACGGCAGCACCTCGCAGTGGGCGCTCAGCAGCGGCATCAGCCAGGCGTACCAGCGCTCGCCTTCGGCGGTGTGCCAGTCGGCCCAGGAGAACTGGGTGCGCAGCCGGCGCACGCCGAGCTCGCGCATGTCGCGCAACAGCGCATGCACCGCATCCTCGTCGCCGATGCGCAACCATTCGATCAGGCCGATCTCGGCCAGCCGTTCGCGTGCCTGTGCGCTCATCCCTGCAACCCCCGCCGCGCCAGCTCGGCATTGGCCGCCTCCACGCCGTCGGCGGCGGTCTGCTCGCGCAGCCACTCCACCAGTTCTTCCAGGCCCTGCTGCAGGTCCACCTGCGGCGCATAGCCGATGCGTTCGCGGGCCAGCGCGATATCGGCGAAGCAGTGGCGGATGTCGCCGACCCGGTAGTTGCCGGAGACCTGCGGCGGCAGATCGTCGATGCCCATCGCCGCGGCGATGCGCTGCCCCACTTCGTTGATGCTGACCGCCTGGCCGCTGCCGACGTTGAGCGCCAGGCCGGCGGCGCTTTCGCATTCGTAGGCCAGGCGGCAGGCGCGCGCGACGTCGCTGACATGGACGAAATCGCGGCGTTGCGCACCGTCCTCGAAGATCACCGGCGGTTTGCGGTTGAGCAACCGCGCCGCGAAGATCGCCAGCACACCGGTGTAGGGATTGGACAGCGCCTGGCGCGTGCCGTAGATGTTGAAGAAGCGCAACGCGGTGGTCGGGATCGCATACGCCTGGCCGACGATCAGGCACAGGCGTTCCTGGTCCAGCTTGGACAGCGCGTACACCGAGGAAGGTTCGGCCGGCTTGCGTTCGTCGGTCGGCACCGGCTGCAGCGGGCGCCCGTCCACGCTCGGCTCCCACTGCGCGCGGCGCAGTTGCGCCAGCGGGCGCTCGCGCACCGGCACCGGCGTGCCGTCGGCATCGACGTAGGCGCCCTCGCCGTAGATGCTCATGCTCGACGCCACCACCAGCCGCTGCACCGGCCGCTCCACCAGCGCTTCCAGCAGCACCGCGGTGCCGAGATTGTTGGTATGGGTGTAGTGCGCGATCTGGTACATGCTCTGGCCGACGCCGACTGCCGCGGCGAGGTGAAACACCCCGTCCACATCGCGCAGCGCAAGCCGTACCGCCACCGGATCGCAGACGTCGCCGACCATCAGCTCCACGTCCTCCGCGAGATACGCCGGTCGCGCGGCCTGCATGCCGTGCACCTGCGCGCACAGGTTGTCCAGCACCCGCACCCGGTAGCCGTGGGCAAGCAGTTCGTCGGCCAGATGCGAGCCGACGAAGCCGGCGCCACCGGTGATCAGCACGCGCTTGCCGGCCTGCTCGCGGCTGGCGCTGCTCCTGAGTTCATGCACAGTCACGTTCCACCTCCAGGTCCGGGATGTCGTGCAGATGCGCCTGGAACCAGGCGATGGTGCTGCGCAGGCCCTCGTCCAGCGCCACCCGCGGTTCCCAGCCGAGCTCGCGCCGCGCCAGGCCGATGTCCGGACAACGCCGGGTCGGATCGTCCTTGGGGATGGGCCGGCGCACGATGCGCGAGGACGAGCCGGTCAGCGCGAGGATGCGCTGCGCCAGTTCGGCCACGGTGATCTCGTGCGGGTTGCCGAGGTTGACCGGACCGGTCCAGCCACGCGGGCTGCGCATCAGTTGCACGATGCCCTCGACCAGATCGGAGACGTAGCAGAACGAGCGGGTCTGGCTGCCGTCGCCGTACAGGGTCAGCGGTTGCCCGCGCAGCGCCTGCACGATCAGGTTGGACACCACCCGGCCGTCGTCGTTGCGCATGCGCGGCCCGTAGGTGTTGAAGATGCGCCCGACCTTGATGTCGGTGGCATACAGGCGGTGATAGTCGAAGAACGCCGCTTCGGCGCAGCGCTTGCCCTCGTCGTAGCAGGCGCGCGGGCCGATCGGGCTGACCGCGCCGCGATAGTCCTCGCGCTGCGGATGCACTTCCGGCTCGCCGTAGACCTCGCTGGTGGAGGCCTGGAAGATGGTCGCGCCATTGCTGCGCGCCACCTCCAACAGGTTGATCGCACCTTCCAGGCAGGTCTGCAGGGTATGCAGCGGACGCGCTTGGTAATGCACCGGCGAAGCGCAGCAGGCCAGGTTGAACACCCAGTCGACCTTGGCCTGATACGGCTGCACTACGTCGTGGGCGACGAAGCGGAAACGCGGACGCGCCAGCAGGTGCGCGATGTTGTCCAGCGAACCGGTCAGCAGGTTGTCCAGCACGGTGACGTCGTAACCGTCGTCCAGCAGACGCTCGCACAGATGCGCGCCGACGAAGCCGGCACCGCCGGCGACCAACGCGCGCGGTGGCGCTTGGGTGGTAGGGGAAGGAATTGCGCCATCCATCATCGACTCCTCGCAGAGGCCGGGCGTCATCGCCTGGCGTGGGAGACTCAGCGCAAATCGCGTGCCAAGTACCGGCGAAACCGCAGCGCAATGCGGCGGACGGCGTCGCTGCGCGCGATGCCGCGGACGTTTCGGCGACGGCCTGTCCCGTTCTGTGACCGACGCGTACGCAATGCGTGCATGCGCGCGTGGGCGTGACGTGAAGTCAGCCGCGCGCCTGCAAGGCGCGAAGGAAAAAATTGCCGGGCTGGGGCCGCGTCAGCGCGTAACCTGCGCCAGCGGCGCGGCCCATGCTGCAACGGTCGCGAATGCTCGGCCAACGGGGCCGCAGTGAGGGAGGCGGGACGTTCTCGCCTCCGCGCGACTGGCACGACAATCGGGACGGCGCATCCGCACCGGCGATGCGCCATGCCCCGGGTCAGGCGAGCGCCGTGGCTTCGGCCGGCATGCGGGCATGAAAAAAGGGCCGAAGCCCTTTTTCGGACATCCTGTGCATCTGCACTGGATGTCGGTACTGCTGAATGTGGAGCGGGAAACGAGACTCGAACTCGCGACCTCAACCTTGGCAAGGTTGCGCTCTACCAACTGAGCTATTCCCGCTTGAGGCCGCGAATTCTACCGGGACCACGCAGCCTGTCAACCGTTGCCTTCGATTTTTTTCGCGTTCTTTTCCGCCATCGCCGCGCGCTCGTCGTCGCGCAGGCTCGGCCAGGCCGCATGCAGGTACTGGATGCCCGACAACAGGGTCAGGATCGACGCGATCGCCAGGGTCCAGTCGCCGATGTGGAAGATGAACAAGCCCATCCACACGCTCTCCGGCGGCGAGCCATCGGGCATCACCGAGTACAGCAGGCACAGCAGCGCCACCATCTGCGCGGTGGTCTTGATCTTGCCGATCATCGCCACCCGCACCTTGGCGCGCTGGCCGATCTCGGCCATCCATTCGCGCAGCGCCGACACGGCGATTTCGCGGCCGACGATCACCGCCGCCCAGAACGCCATCCACGGCGTCGGGTGGCCCTGCACGATCAGGAACAGCGCCACCGCCACCATCAGCTTGTCGGCCACCGGATCCAGGAACGCACCGAACGCGGAGTACTGGTGGTAGCGCCGCGCCACCCAGCCGTCCAGCCAGTCGGTGAACGCGGCCAGGCCGAAGATCGCCGCCGAGGCGAAGTTGGTCCAGGTGTACGGCAGATAGAACACCAGCACCAGCACGGGGATCATCACGATCCGCAGCAGCGTGAGCCAGGTGGGGATGGTCAACTTCATTGCGCTGCTCTACTCGCCTGCCGGATCGGGCACCGGCAGTCCGTGCAGGTTAGCGTAGATTCGTGCGGCCAGTGCGTCGTTGATGCCTTCCACCCGCGCGATCTCGGCCTCGCCGGCGGCCTTGAGTCCGGCCAGCCCGCCGAAATGCTTGAGCAGGCTGGCGCGGCGGCGCGGGCCGATGCCGGGGATATCCTCCAGCTTGCTGGTCATGCGCGCCTTCTGCCGGCGCCCGCGGTGGCCGGTGATGGCGAAGCGGTGCGCCTCGTCGCGCACCTGCTGGATGAACTGCAGCGCCGGCGACGCCGCGCCCGGCCGCAGTTCGCGCCCGTCCGGCATCACCAGGGTCTCGTGGCCGGCGCGGCGCTCGGCGCCCTTCGCCACGCCGATCAGCAGCACCCCGTCCACGCCCAGGTCGGCCAGCGCGCCGGTGGCCTGCGCCAGCTGGCCGGCGCCGCCATCGATCAGCAGCACGTCCGGCAGCACCACGTCGCCCTTGCCCTCGCCTTCGGCGGCGCGACGGAAGCGGCGTTCGATCGCCTGGCGCATCGCCGCGTAGTCGTCGCCCGGCTCGATGCCGCTGATGTTGTAGCGCCGGTACTGGCTGCGCACCGGGCCACTGGCGTCGAACACCACGCACGAGGCCACCGTGGCCTCGCCCATGGTGTGGCTGATGTCGAAGCACTCCACCCGCTTGACCGGTTCGGCCAGGCCGAGCATCTCGCGCAGCGCCTCGCTACGCGCGTGCTGGGCGTTGCGGCTGGTCAGTTCGGTGACCAGGGTGGCCTGGGCGTTGCGGCTGGCCAGCTCCAGGTAGCCGGCGCGCTCGCCGCGCACGTTCCACTTCAGTTGCACCTTGCGTTCGGCGGCCGAGCTCAGCGCCGCCTCGATCAGCTCGGCGTCGGGAATCTCGCGGTCCAGCAGCACCTCGCGCGGCGGCGCGTGCTCGACGTAGTACTGCGACACGAACGCACCCAGCACCTCGGCGGCACTGTCCTCGCCGTTGGTCTTGGGGAAGAACGCGCGGGTGCCGAGGTTGCGGCCGTCGCGGAACGCCAGCAGCAGCACGCAGGCGTTGGCGCCCTGGGTGGCGCAGGCCAGCACGTCGAGGTCGGCGGCACGGCCGTCCACGTATTGCCGGCTCTGCATGCTGCGCAGCGAGCCCAGCAGATCGCGCAGGCGCGCGGCGCGTTCGAACTCCAGACGTTCGCTGGCGGCCTGCATCGCCTGCACCAATTCCTCGCCGAGCTGGTCGCTGCGCCCTTCCAGGAACAGCGTGGAGCGGCGCACCGCCTCGGCGTACTCGTCGGCCGCCACCAACGCCACGCACGGCGCGCTGCAACGGCCGATCTGGTACTGCAAACACGGCCGCGAGCGGTTGCGGAACACGCTGTCCTCGCAGCTGCGCAGCTTGAATAGCTTGTGCATCAGGTTCAGCGTCTCGCGCACCGCGGTGACGCCGGGATACGGCCCGAAATAGCGCCCGGGCACCGCGCGCGGGCCACGGTGCAGGGTGATCCGCGGCCACTCCTCGCGGGTCAGCAACACGTAGGGATAGCTCTTGTCGTCGCGCAGCGACACGTTGTAGCGCGGCGACAGCGACTTGATCAGCTGGTTTTCCAGCAGCAGCGCCTCGCCCTCGCTGCGGGTGACGGTGACGTCCATGCGCGCCACCTGCGCGAGCATGGCCATGGTCCGCGCATTCTTCGGCGAGCCGCTGAAGTAGCTGGACACGCGCTTGCGCAGTGCGCCGGCCTTGCCGACGTAGAGCAAGGTGTCGTCGGCGGCGTACATGCGGTAGACGCCGGGCGCGGTACTGAGGTTGGCGGCAAAGGCCTTGCCGTCGAACGCGGGCAATGCGGGGGTGCTCATTCGCCGATCGCGACGTCGTGCAATTCGCCACTGGCGATGTCGTAGCGCAGCACCGCATGCGCATCGGTCTCGGCGATCCACACCGTGCCGGCGCTCACCGCCAACCCGCCCGGGCCATGCAGGCGCCGCGGCAAGGCCGCGGTGGACAGTTCGCCGCCGCCCAGACGCAGGCTGCGCAGACTGCCGTTGCCGCTGTCGGCGATCCACAGCAGCGGCGCGTCCGGGCTCAGCGCGATCGCCTGCGGGAACTGCAGGCGGGCACGGCTGCGCGGTCCGTCCTCGTTGCCGAAATCCCACGGCCCCTGGCCGCCGAGCAGGGTCTGCACCAGGTCGCCGCGCAACTGCATCGAGCGCACCGCCGAGCCCAGCGCATCGCACACGTACAGCACCTGCTGCACCGCGGCCAGGCTGCACGGCTGCGCGAACGCGGCCAGGTGGCCGCTGCCGTCGCGCAGCTCCAGCGCGCCGGCACCGGCGCGCCAGCGCAGGCTGCGGCTGCCCAGGTCGTAGCTCCAGATGCGGTTGTCGCCGGCCATCGCCAGGTGCACCTGGTTGTCGGCGATCACCACGTCCTGCGGATGGTTCAGCGGCGCCAGCAGCGGTTGCTCCACCGGGCCTTCGACCGGCTCGCCGGCGCGACCGTTGCCGCACAGCGTGTCGACCTGGCCGGTGAGCAGGTTGATCCGGCGCAGCGCATGGTTACCGGTATCGGCCACGTACAGCACGCCGCGCTCCAGCGCCAGCCCGCGCGGACGGTGGAACGCCGCCTCGCCGATCGCGCCGTCGATGAAGTCCGCGGTGCCGATGCCGAACTGGCGCAGCACGCGGCCGCTGGTGCTGCATTCGAGGATGCGGTGATGGCCGCTGTCGGCGACGTACAGGCGATCCTCGGCCACCGCCAGGCCGGTCGGGAAGCGCAGCGGCAGGCGCGGCTCCGGCTGGGTCTCGCGGGCGTCGCGCAGGTCTTCGTCCAGCGGCAACGGCTGTCCGGCGCAGAGCGCGTGCAGCGCCTTGTCCAGTTCGGCGCCGCCGATGCCGACCAGGCGCTCGCGTTCGACCCCGCCGGCGTCGATCAGCACCAGGGTCGGCCAGGCCTGGACGCCGAAGCGCTGCCAGGCGGCCCAATCGGCATCGAGCAGGACCGGCGCGGACACGCCCTGGCTGCGCAGCAGCTTCAGCGCCCGCTGCGGCTCGCGCTCGCTGTCGAAGCGCGGCACCTGCACCACGATCACCTGCAGCCGTCCAGGATTGCGCGCCTGCCACTGGCCGAGTTCCGCCAGGCGCTGCGCGCACCAGACCGAGGCGGCATTGACGAAGGCCAGCACCAACGCCCGCCCCTGCAGATCGCGCAGGCGGATCGGCTCGGCGTTGAGCCAGGCGCCGGACGCGGGGAGTTCCAGGGCGGCGATGGAATTCATCGGCCGATTATGCCGGAGCCGAGGTCGGCGGACAGTCGTGCCACGCTGCCGGCGGCGGCTTCGTCTACCAGTTGCCAGACCTGCTCGAACTGGGCGCTGCCGCCGGTGTACGGATCCGGAATCTCGCGGTGGCCGTGCACCCCGGCCCACGGCAGCCACAGCGCCACGCGCTCGTGCGCCGCCGCCGGGGCGCGCTGGCGCACGTCGCGCAGGTTGGCCGCGTCGGCGCACAGGATCCAGTCGAACTCGGCAAAGTCGCGGTCGCGCAGTTGCCGGGCGCGCAGGCCGGCGATGTCCACGTCATGGGCGGCGGCGCAGGCGACCGCGCGCCGGTCCGGCGGCTCGCCGCGGTGCCAGTCGCCGGTGCCGGCCGAGTCGACCTCCACCACACTCGCCAGCGGCGAGCGCTGCAGGTGGTGGCGCAGCGCGCCCTCGGCCATCGGCGAACGGCAGATGTTGCCCAGGCACACCAGCAGCAGCTTCATGCCTGCCCCTGCAGGTAGGCCTCGGCGCGCGCCAGGTCCTCGGGCGTGTCCACGCCCGGCGGGAACGGCGCCGGCGACAACGCCACCGCGATGCGGAACCCGGCTTCCAGCACCCGCAACTGCTCCAGCGACTCGATCCGCTCCAGCGTGCCCGGCGGCATCGCCGCGAACCGGCGCAGGAAGCCGGCGCGATAGGCGTAGATGCCGATATGCCGCAGCCACGGGCCGGGCAGCGGCAACTGCGTCTGCGAGGCGGCGAAGGCGTCGCGGTGCCAGGGGATCGGTGCGCGGCTGAAGTACAGCGCATCACCGGCGGCGCTGCGCACCAGCTTGACCACGTTGGGATCGAACAGGTGCTCGGCCGCGTCCACCGGCGTGCCCAGGGTCGCCATCTCGGCGCCGCTGTCGGCCAGGGTCCGGGCCACCGCGACGATGCCGGCGACCGGTGCGAACGGCTCGTCGCCCTGCAGATTGACCACCAGGGTCGCATCGTCCCAGCCGGCGATGTCGGCGCACTCGGCCAGGCGGTCGGTGCCCGAGGCGTGGTCGCTGGAAGTCGTGGCCACGTGCACGCCGTCCAGGTCGGCCACCGCGGCGGCGATGCGCGCATCGTCGGCGGCCACCCACACCTGCGCGGCGCCGGCGGCGAGCGCGCGCCGCGCCACGTGGCGGACCAGCGGCTCGCCGCCGAGCGCGCGCAAGGGCTTGCCCGGCAGCCGCGATGCGGCATAGCGGGCCGGAATGGCGACCACAAAGGCCGGGACGGCGGCGCTCATGCCGCCACCGTGCCGGCGGCGGAAGCGGCGATGGCCGCGGCGGCAGGCGCGTGCTGGAACGGGACGAATCCGGCCATGAATTGATCTTTCTCCGCCAATTATTGAGAATAGTTCGCATTCGCCATTCGACGTGGCCGGACTGCCCAGCACGTGTGCCGCTGCGACAGCTTCCGGCGCGACGACGGCGTTGCCTCCTGCCCATTCTATAGACCCCACCGATGAACCTTGCCGCTCGTTCCGTCCGATCCGCTGCGCAGCCCTCCCACGCCACCACGCGCCGCGCACTGTGCCTGGCCATCGCCGCCCTGCTGCTGCCGGCCGCGGCCGGCGCGGCCGAGGCCGTGGCGGCCGGCGACCGCGAACCCACGCAACTGGAGAAGCTGGACGTGGTCGCGCAGCGCAAGGACGGCTATACCCCGCCGCCCAGCGCCGCCAGCACCGGCTTGGTGTTGAGCCCGCTGGAGACGCCGCAGTCGGTGAGCAGCATCGGCCGCGAGCAGATGGACGACTTCGGCCTGCGCAACGCCAACGATGTGCTGGCGCTGGCCACCGGCATCAACGTCGAGAAGATCGAGACCGATCGCACCTACTACAGCGCACGCGGTTTCGACGTCGTCACCTTCCAGGTCGACGGCCTCGGCCTGCCGTTCACCAATGGCGGCGCCGAGGGCGACCTGGACACCGCGATGTACGAGCGGGTGGAGGTGTTGCGCGGCGCCAATGGGCTGATGTCCTCGACCGGCAATCCGTCGGCCACGATCAACTTCGTGCGCAAGCGGCCCACCGAGGACCTGCAGGGCAGCGCCGGAGTGACGGTGGGCAGCTGGGACACGCGGCGGCTGGACGCGGACCTGTCCGGCCCGCTCAACGCCAGCGGCAGCGTGCGCGGGCGGGTGGTCGCCGCCGGCCAGGACGGCGACAGCTACCTGGACCGCTATGCGCTGAACAAGCACAGCGTCTATGGCATCGTCGAGGCCGATCTGAGCGATCGCACCCGCCTGAGCGTGGGCGCCAGCGATCAAAAGAACGACGCCACCGGTGGCATGTGGGGCGCACTGCCGCTGTACTACAGCGATGGCAGGGCCACGGATTTCGCGCGGTCCACCAGCACTTCGGCCGACTGGTCGTACTGGACCACCGAAGACAAGCGCGGGTTCCTGGAACTGCGGCAGGACCTGGGCGCGGACTGGCGGCTCACGCTGGCACTGAACTACCGCAGGCTCGACAACGATGCCCAGCTGTTCTACGTCTACGGCACTCCCGATCGCGACACCGGCCTGGGCCTGTTCTCCTACCCCTCGCAGTACGGCAGCAGCGAAACCCAGAAGTACGCCAACGTGTCCGCAAGCGGACCGTTCGCGCTCGGCGGGCGCGAGCACGAACTGGTGGTGGGCGTGCAGTGGGGCCGCGTGGAGGCCGACCAGGTGTCCTGGTACGGCAACGACATCGGCACGCCGCTGCCGCCCCTGCAGGACTGGAACGGCGCCTATCCCAAGCCGCGTTTCGACGCGTTCTCCGACGGCGCCCAGTTCGACATCATCCGCCGCACCGCCTACGCCACCGCGCGCTGGAACCTGGGCGAGACGCTGAAGCTGATCACCGGCGTCAACCACACCGGGATCGAGAGCCGCGGCCAGAACTACGGCGTGCAGCATGCCTACGACGACAGCAGGACCACCCCGTTCGTCGGTGCGGTCTACAGCTTCGCCCCGAACTACGCGCTGTACGCCAGCTATGCGGAGATCTTCAACCCGCAGACCGAACTGGACCGCAACCTGCGCGTGCTCGACCCGATCACCGGCAGCAACGCCGAGCTCGGCATCAAGGGCCAGTGGTTGCAGCAGCGCGTCAACGCCTCCTTCGCCCTGTTTCGCGCCAAGCAGGACAACACCGCCGAAGCCGATGTCTTCGTCGGCACGCTGCAGACGTACCGGCCGATCGACGCCACCTCCACCGGCTACGAGTTCGACGTCGCCGGCCGGATCGGCGCGCACTGGCAGCTCAACGCCGGTTATACCCAACTGGGCATCAAGGGCGACGACGGGCGCAACGTGCGCACCTACGTGCCGCGCCGCACCTTCAAGCTGGCCACCACCTACACCGTGCCGCAATGGGAGGCGCTGCAGCTGGGCGCGACCCTGACCTGGCAGGACGCCATCGTCCGCGACCAGGAGGCCGTGGACACCGCCGGCAATCCCATCTACACCCGCCAGGGCAGCTATGCGCTGCTGGGGCTGATGGCGCAGTACGCCATCACCCCGCAGTTCAGCGCCACCCTCAACGTCTACAACGTCACCGACCGCAAGTACATCAACAGCCTGTACTGGGCGCAGGGCTACTATGGCGCGCCCCGCAACACCGCCCTGGCGCTGACCTACCGGTTCTAGCGCCGGCCGCTGGCGGAACGCGTCGCGCAGGGCACTTGCCGCGACGCGTGGTGCCGTCGCTGAGAGTTGCGGAATGTGCGACGGTCGCTGGCGGGAGCGCGGTACGCGCGGACACTGGAACGCGCCGTCGGCACGGCGCGACTGGTCGAGCGCCACGCGCAACTGTGTGCCGCGAGGACACCTCTCCACGACGGAAAGTGTCCTGTAGATACCGTCTTACCCCCTAGCAGGCAAGGCCCCTTTTCGGATCGAACGCCGTGCCCGATTTGAGAACCCCGTA
>NZ_NMPP01000016.1:0-109193 GCF_009192885.1 Xanthomonas sp. LMG 12462
CCAGGGTCTGGTCGCCGCCGACATTGGCTGCGACCACGATGTCGCAATGCGATTCCCACGGCAGCGGGCGGCCGCGCGCCAGCGCCTCGCGCAGGCCAGCGGTGCCGACCGGCTGCCGGCGTCCGCGCAGGAAGCACAGCAGATCGCCGGGGGCAGGCTTTTCCTGCTGCGGGTCGGCAAAGCGATAGGGCAGGCCGTCGGCGCCGGCCTGGTAGGCGGCGCGGATGTAGTCGATATGCCGGATCGAGGTGTGGAAGCCGGCCACGCCGGCGCGCACCATCACGTAGGACACGAAGGCTGCCGACCACGGGTTGTCGACGATGAAGGCGCGGCAGTCGTTTTCGCGGTAGCGCGACCCGTCCAGCTGCTGGCAGCTCTCGGCACCGTCGAAGCGGCCCATCGCGCCCAGCGTGCCGCTGTCGCGCCAGTAGGCGGCGACGCGCTGCCAGGCTTCGATGCCGTCGTCGGCAAGGTCGGCGCGCTCGGCCTCGGTGACGCGCAGGCCGGCCAGGCGGCCGTCGCGATCGATGAACGGGCGCCACCACAGCCGGTGCTCGTTGCAGGCGGTGCGCACGATCGCCACCGCCGCCGGGGTCAGGCCGAAGCGCGGCGGCAGATCGCAGACTTCCGCGGCCGCGGCGCGGCCGGCGGGAAACAGGGCGGCGACACACAGCAGCGCGAACCAGGGGCGGAACATCGGCGAACTCGGTGGGGACGGGGAAGCGCGCAGCGTCGCAGAGCGGCGTCGGCGAGGCCGTGAAGTGTAGGGCGTGCGGCGCGATCCGGGCAGATCGCGCCGTGCTGGCTGGCGCGTTCCCGGCGGATCAAGGCGCTTGGCGGTTACCCTTGGGGTGGTGGGACTCACCCAGCGGGGTGGAAACGAGCAACGTCGCGACTGGGCCATGCGTGCGGACATGCACGCATGGGATGTATCCGCATTCGCCGCGGGTGTGGAAAGGGCGCGCGGTCGCCTCGTCGGGCGATCTGGCCGCCTACTGCGGCGGCGTTCCGAGTTTCAGCGACAGATCCACGGCCTGCACATGCTTGGTGAGTGCGCCGATGGAGATGCAGTCGACGCCGTCCTGCGCGATCGCGCGCACCGCCTCCAGGTCGACGCCGCCGGAGACTTCCAGCGGAATCGCGCGATTGAACGGTGCGGCCGCGGCGATCGCCACCGCGTCGCGGCGCTGTTCCGCAGCGAAGTCGTCGATCAGGATGCGATCGCAGCCGGCTTCCAGCGCTTCGCGCAGTTGCTCCAGAGTTTCTACCTCGACCACCAGCGGCAGCGCCGGCCATTGCGCGCGCGCGGCGGCCACCGCCGCAGGCAGCGAACCGGCGGCGTGGATGTGGTTCTCCTTGAGCATCACCGTGTCGTACAGACCGATGCGGTGGTTGCTGCCGCCGCCGCAGCGCACCGCGTACTTCTGCGCCAGGCGCAGGCCGGGCAGGGTCTTGCGCGTGTCCAGGATGCGCGCGCCGGTGCCGGCGACCGCGGCCACGTAGGCGGCGGTGGCGGTGGCGGTGGCCGACAGGGTCTGCAGGAAGTTCAGCGAGGCGCGCTCGGCGCTGACCAGGGCGCGACTGCGCCCGTGCAGCAACGCCAGCACCGTGCCGGCGGCCACGCGCTGGCCTTCGCTCACATGCCAGTCGATGCGGACCTGCGGATCCAGCGCCTGGTGGCAGGCGTCGAACCAGGGGCGGCCGGCGATCACCGCGTCTTGCTTGCACAGCAGGTAGGCGCTGTCGGCGCGGTCGGGCAGCAGCGCGGCGGTGACGTCGCCGCTGCCGAGATCCTCGGCCAGCGCACGCGCGACATCGGCGGCGATCAGCTCCGCGGCGGGCGCCTGCGGCGGCGCCATGTCGCGGCTCATTTGGCCGGGAAATCGGCGAGCTGGGCGGTGCCGATGGCCTCTTCGGCCAGCAGCACCGGAATGCCGTCGTCGACGCGGAACACCTGCTTGCGGTCGCGGGTGATCAGGGCTTCGCGCAGCGGTTGCGCCTGCGCACTGCCGTCGGCGCGCTGCACGCCGCCGGCGGCGATGGCGCGGTTCAACGCCTCCAGGCCGCGCGCCTCCAGCAGCGCCAGCGGTTGGCGGGTGTCGGGCGAGCACAGCAGGTCGAGCAGTTTGCGGTCCATCCGGTCTTCGTCTTGCGTGGAAGACGGCTAGAATACGTCTTTAAGGCAGGGGACGGCCATGACCTCCAAGCAAACCGCGCCGCTCGTCGGCATCGTGATGGGTTCCCGCTCCGACTGGGAGACCATGCAGCATGCGGCGCAGAAACTCGATGCGCTGGGTGTGCCCTATGAAGTGAAGGTGGTGTCGGCGCACCGCACGCCCGACGTGTTGTTCTCCTACGCCGAGCAGGCGGCTGGGCGCGGCCTGCGCGCGATCGTGGCCGGCGCTGGCGGCGCCGCGCACCTGCCGGGCATGCTCGCGGCCAAGACCGCAGTGCCGGTGCTGGGCGTGCCGGTGCAGTCCAAGGCGCTCAACGGCATGGACTCGCTGCTGTCGATCGTGCAGATGCCGGCCGGCATCCCGGTGGCCACCTTCGCGATCGGCAATGCCGGCGCGGCCAACGCCGCGCTGTTCGCCGCGGCGATGCTGGCCCACGACCACGCTGAGATCGGTGCCGCGCTGGGCGAGTTCCGTCAGCGCCAGACCGACGACGTGATGGCCAAGGACGATCCGCGCCAATGACCACCGTCGGCATTCTGGGGGCGGGGCAGTTGGCACGGATGATGGCGGTGGCCGGCGTGCCGCTGGGCCTGCGCTTCGCGCTGCTGGATCCGGCAGCCGATGCCTGCGCCGGACAGGTGGCGCCGCTGCGGGTCGGCGACTATGCCGACCGAGCCGCGCTGGCCGCGTTCGCGGACGCGGTCGACGTGGCGACCTTCGATTTCGAGAACGTGCCCGCGGATAGCGCCGCCGCCCTGGCCGGGCAGGTGCCGGTGTTCCCGAGCCCGGATGCGCTGGCCGTGGCGCAGGATCGCCTGGCCGAGAAGACCTTGTTCCGCGAGCTCGGCATTCCCGTGCCGGCGTTCGCCGCGATCGACACCCGCGCCGATCTGGACGCGGCGCTGGCGCAGGTCGGCACGCCGTGCATCCTCAAGACCCGCCGGCTCGGCTACGACGGCAAGGGCCAGTTCCGCATCGCCTCCGCCGCCGACGCCGATGCGGCCTGGGCGGTGCTGGGCGCGCAGGCGGCCAGCGTCGGCCTGATCGCCGAGGCGTTCGTACCGTTCCAGCGCGAGGTCAGCGTGGTGGCGGTGCGCGGCCGCGACGGCGAGTTCCGCACCTGGCCGCTGACCGAGAACTGGCATGTGCACGGCGTGCTGTCGGCCAGCCTGGCGCCGGCGCAGGCCGATGCCGCGCTGGAGCAGGCGGCGGTGGCGCATGCGCGTGCCCTGGCCGAACGCCTGCAGTACGTCGGTGTGTTCGCGCTGGAACTGTTCTGCCGCGACGGCGAACTGCTGGCCAACGAGATGGCCCCGCGCGTGCACAACTCCGGCCACTGGACCATCGAAGGTGCGGAGACCTCGCAGTTCGAGAACCACCTGCGCGCGGTGCTAGGGCTGCCGCTGGGCTCCACGCGCATGTGTGGCCATGCCTGCATGCTCAACTGGATCGGCGCGATGCCCGACGCCGCACCGGTCCTGGCGCAGCCCGGCGGGCATTGGCACGACTACGGCAAGGAGCCGCGCGAAGGCCGCAAGGTCGGCCACGCCACCCTGCGCGAGGACACGCCGGAGGCGCTGGCGCTGGCCCTGCAGACCGTGGGCGCGCAACTGCAGCGCGAGACCCAGGTCGCCCCGGTGATCGCCGCGTTGCGCGGCGAGCGCTGAACCAGCAGCAGGAGCGCCCAGGCCACGCCTGGGCAAGGAACCGGCAGCCACGGCCGCCGCTCCTGCGAATCTCCAATCCCGACTCCCCAATCCCCGCTCACCGCTCACCGCAGATTGGACGCCGCGAACTCCCAATTGACCAGTTTCCAGAACGCCTGCAGATAGCGCGCGCGGTCGCCGGGATGGTCGATGTAGTAAGCGTGTTCCCAGACGTCGCAGCCGAGCAGCGGCGTGTCGTCGCCGGTCAGCGGGGTGCCGGCGTTGGCGGTGCTGACCACGGCCAGGTTGCCGTCCGGACGCTGCACCAGCCACACCCAGCCCGAACCGAACAGCGCCAGGGCCATGCGCTCGAACTCGGCCTTGAACCGCGCCACGTCGCCGAAACTCCTGGTCAGGCGCTCGCCGAGCGCGCCGCCCGGTTCGCCGCCGCCGCGCGGGCGCAGGCCGCGCCAGTAGAACTCGTGATTCCAGACCTCGGCCGCTTCCTGGAACAGCCGGCCCTGCGCGCGCCGCAGCAGGTCCGGCAGCGCCAGCTCGGCCAGGTCGCTGCCGACGAGCCGCGCATTGAGCCGTTCCACCAACGCGCGCTGGTGCTGGCCGTGGTGCTGTTCCACCGCGGCGGCGGACAGGTGCGGGGCCAGCGCCGCAGCGGCGTAGGGCAGGGGAGCGAGTTCGATGGGCATGGATCCTCTGGCGGTTTCGGGCGCGCGTCGCGGTACTGCCGCGCGCAGGGCTTACACTATGCGGCTACGCGAGAGTCTAGCCGACCGCCAAGGTCGTTCTTTCGCCCCAGCAGGAGAGAACCCGCATGCAGGTGATGGAGCGCATCCAGGCCGACGTCGAACGCCATCCCATCGTGTTGTTCATGAAGGGCACGCCGCAGTACCCGATGTGCGGCTTTTCCAGCCGCGCGTTGCAGGCGTTGCTGGCCGCCGGCGCCGACCGCCTGCACACCGTCAACGTGCTCGACGAGCCGGAGATCCGGGCCAATCTGCCGCGCTATTCGAACTGGCCGACGTTCCCGCAGCTGTTCATCCATGGCGAGCTGATCGGTGGCTGCGACATCACCATGGAGCTGTTCGAGTCCGGCGAGTTGCAGCGCATCGTGACCGAGGCTTACCAGTCGTGAGTACGCCTGCGTCGCCGCAGGCCGGCGCGCTGGCGCAGCGGGTGATCCTGGTGAGCGGCGCCGCCGGCGGGCTCGGCAGCGCTGCGGCGCTGGCGTGCGCCCAGGCGGGGGCCACCGTGGTCCTGCTCGGGCACAAGCCGGCACGCTTGAACCGCGTCTACGACGCGATCGCCGCGGTCGGCGCCGCGCCGCTGCTGTACCCGCTGGACCTGCTCGGCGCCACTCCGCCGGACTACGCGACCCTGGCCGAGCGCCTGCAGGGCGAGCTCGGCCGCCTGGACGGGCTGCTGCACTGCGCCGCCGACTTCGCCGGGCTGACCCCGTTCGAGCATGCCGATCCGGCCCAGTTCGCGCGCGCGATCCACGTCAACCTGACCGCCGCGGCCTGGCTGACCCAGGCCTGCCTGCCGTTGCTGCGACAGGCCGAGGATGCCGCGATCGTGTTCGCGGTGGACGATCCGGCGCGGGTCGGCCAGGCCTACTGGGGCGGCTACGGCGCGGCCCAGCACGGCCGCCGCGGCCTGCTGGCGAGCCTGCACGGCGAGCTGGCCGCATCGCGCGTGCGCGTGTCCGGCCTGCAGCCGGGGCCGATGCGCACCGCCTTGCGCGCCCGCGCCTACACCCATCAAGAAGACCGCGACGCGGTCGATCCGGCGCGCTACGCCGACGCCTGCGTCGACCTGCTGTCGCCCGCCGGCTCCGCGCACCGCGGCGCAATCTGGAATCCCCTGGCATGACCATCCTGTCGGCAGCGCTGCTGCTGTTCCTGATCCTCGACCCGCTGGGCAACATCCCGGTATTCCTCAGCGTGCTCAAGCCGTTGCCGGCGCGGCGTCAGCGCATCGTGCTGGCGCGCGAACTGCTGATCGCACTGGGCGTGCTGATGGGCTTCCTGTGGGGCGGCAAGTACGCCCTGGAAGTGATGCACCTGCGCCAGGAGTCGGTGGCGATCGCCGGCGGCATCGTGCTGTTCCTGATCGGCATCCGCATGATCTTCCCGCGCCCGGAAGGGCTGATGGGCGAGATTCCCGACGGCGAGCCCTTCATCGTGCCGCTGGCCATCCCACTGGTCGCCGGCCCCTCCGGCATGGCCGCGGTGATGCTGATGGGCAGCAACGAGCCGACCCGGCTGGGCGAGTGGAGCCTGGCGCTGATCCTGGCCTGGCTGGCGACCTCGGCCCTGCTGTTCTCCGGCACGCTGCTGTACAAGCTGCTCGGCATGCGCGTGCTGACCGCGGTCGAACGGCTGATGGGCATGCTGCTGGTGGCGATCTCGGTGCAGATGTTCCTGGACGGGCTCAGCGCCTATCTGAAGCTGCCGGTCGCCGGCTGAGGTTGCATCGCGGCCGAGTCGGGGGCGCCGTGGGGACGGCGCTGGCCCTGGGCGGGCCTCGCTTCGAGCACGCCAGGCTGCTTGCTGCGGCCCCTTCAGGCGGCAAGGGGAGGGGGGGGGGCGTGGCCGGCGGCGGTCCCGGGCGGCCTTCCGTGCCTGTCCCGGCGTTGTCGCCGAAGCCCGCCAGGACTGGGATCGACGTCTTCTGATGTCCGCTTGTGCTGCACTGTCACGGTTTGGCAACAAATTGGCCCTATGGTGTTAAACTCATGTTAACCCTTGCGGGGAATCGGCAAGGGTGACCAGCCCCCTCATTCCGCGGTCGTGCGTCCGTACCCCGCACGGCCTGCCATGCGCATTTCGTCAAACTCCATCGAGGCTATTGCAATGATTCAACCCCGTCTGCGGATGTCCAAGCTCACTCTGGGCCTCGTTGCGGCGCTGGCCGCGGCGCCGGTGTTCGCCCAGAGCACCTCCGCCGGTGTCGGCGGTGTGGTGACCCACGGCGGCCAGCCGGTCGCCGGCGCCGAGGTGACCATCACCCACGTCGAGTCGGGCACGGTCAGCCGCGCCACCACCGATGCCGCCGGTCGCTACAACGCGCGCGGCCTGCGCGTCGGCGGTCCGTACAGCATCACCATCACCAAGCCGGGTGACGGCACCAAGACCGAAGACGGCGTGTACCTGAGCGTCAACCAGAACGCCACCATCAACGCCGACCTGACCGGCGACATGGCTGCGCCGACCACGCTGGAGACGGTCAACGCGGTCGCCATCGCCGCCGGCTCGGAAGTGTTCAGCGCCACCAAGATGGGCTCGGGCACCAACGTCGGCCGCGAGCAGATCGAAGCGCTGCCGTCGATCAACGGCAACATCCAGGACTACATGCGCCTGGATCCGCGCGTGGCCTTCGTCGATCGCGCCTCGGGCACGATCAGCGCCGGCGGCCTGAACCCGCGCTACAACTCGATCAACATCGACGGCGTCTCGGCCAGCGACACCTTCGGCCTGGAAGGCAACAACATGACCACCCGGCGTCAGCCGGTGTCGATGGAAGCGATCGAAGCCATCGACGTCAACCTGTCCAACTACGACGTCAGCATCGCCAGCGCCGCCGGCGCCACCGTCAACGCGGTGACCAAGTCCGGTACCAACGAGTTCCACGGTTCGGTGTACGGCAGCTATCGCGATGGCGACTGGTTCGGCGACAACCCGGACGGCAGCAAGTTCAACGGCTTCACCAAGGAGAAGACCTACGGCGCGACCTTCGGCGGCCCGATCGTCAAGGACAAGCTGTTCTTCTTCGCCAACTACGAGAAGTTCCAGCAGGATGCGCCGGGCCTCGACCTGGGCAGCACCGCGCTGGGCAAGGCCAACGCCAAGTACGGCATGGCCGACGTGACCCGCGCCCAGCAGATCGCCAAGAACTACGGCTTCGACGCCGGCACCCTGGACAGCGACGGCAACACCGACCTGAAGGAATACGCGCTCAAGCTGGACTGGAACATCAGCGACAACCACCGCGCCAGCTTCCGCTACAGCAAGCTCGACCAGAGCAAGCTGCGCATCAATGGTGCCGGCAACTCCAGCCAGGCCTCGCTGAGCTCGTACTGGTACCAGCACGAGAAGTCCGTCGAGAGCTACGTCGGCCAGCTGTTCAGCGACTGGTCCGAGAACTTCTCCACCGAGTTCAAGGTGTCCTACCGCGACTACTCCGCGATCCGCGTGGTGCCGACCAATGCGCCGAGCATCGCCGTGTACTTCGACGGTACGGTCGCCCAGCCGTCCGGCGACGTGCTGTTCCTGGGTACCGAGACCAACTCGCAGGGCAACATCCTCACCACCAAGACCTGGAACTACTACGGTGCGGGCACCCTGACCCTGGACAACCACAACCTGAAGTTCGGCGTCGACTACAGCACCAACGACATCTACAACCTGTACGGCCGCAACACCTGGGGCGTGTACACCTTCTTCGGCCTGGACAACTTCGCCAGCGGCCGCTGGAGCTCGTACCAGCTCAACCAGGAGCGTAGCCCGGGTTCGATCGCGGCCGATTACAAGAACAGCAACCTCGGCCTGTTCGTGCAGGACACCTGGTACGTCAACAACAACCTGACCCTGACCCTGGGCCTGCGTGGCGATCGCGCGAAGGTGAGCCCGGATCCGACCTACAACGCCGGTGCGCAGGCGGTGTTCGGCTACGACAACAGCAAGATCTTCAATGGCGATTTCCTGATCCAGCCGCGCGTCGGCTTCAACTACACCTTCGACACCGACCGTCCGACCCAGTTGCGCGGTGGCGTGGGCCTGTTCCAGGGCGATGCGCCGCAGGTGTGGATCGGCAACAGCTACTCCAATACCGGCTTCAACTACAACGCCTACAGCTTCACCACCTACGATCCCCGTCTGCGGTTCAGCGCCAACAAGGACACCCAGCCGGTGCCGACCACGCCGGGTTCCGCGACCCAGGGCGTGAGCTTCGTCGGCAAGGACTTCAAGCTGCCGTCGCTGTACAAGGCCAACCTGGCCCTGGACCACGAATTGCCGTGGTACGGCATCGTCGCCTCGGCCGAGTTGCTGGTGACCAAGGTCAACAACGGCCTGTACTACAAGAGCCTGAACATCGGTCGTGTCACCCCGGGGCAGGATCCGAGCCCGGCCTACTACGGTCCGGATGGCCGCGCGCTGTACTGGAACCCGGCGCAGACCGGTCGTCCGTGGGCCGCTGGCAACAACCGCTACAACCGCAATCCGGCGTATAGCGACGTCTACCTGATCGACAACACCGACAAGGGCAAGACCCAGCAGTTCACCGTGTCGCTGTCCAAGCCGTTCAGCGAAGGCGGCGACTGGTCCTGGACCCTGGGTTACACCTACACCCACGCCACCGAAGTCGGTTCGCTGACCAGCTCCACCGCCAGCTCGGGCTGGGGCTACCAGTACGCCTTCAACGCCAATTCGGAAACCGAGAACACCTCGCGCTACGAGATCAAGGACCGGATCTCCGGCTCGCTGGACTGGAAGCACATGTTCTTCGGCGACTACGAGACCCGCGTGGGCCTGGTCTACGAAGGCCGCAGCGGCCGTCCGTACAGCTACGTGTTCAACGGCGACGCCAACGGCGACGGTCGTTCGACCAACGACCTGTTCTACGTGCCGAAGGGCCCGGGCGACGTGCTGTTCGGCACGCTGAGCAACACCGGTGCGTTCACCGCCAACCCGGCGCTGCAGCAGCAGTTCTTCGACTGGCTGGCCAAGAACCCGCAGCTGGCCAAGTACGCCGGCAGCTACGCCCCGGCCAACGGCTTCCGTTCCGGCTGGATCAACACCTTCGACGTGCGCATCACCCAGCAGCTGCCGGGCTTCTTCAAGGGCCACAAGTCCGAGGTCTGGCTGGACATCCAGAACGTGGGCAACCTGCTGAACAAGAAGTGGGGCCGGATCTACGACTACGGCTTCTACGCCGACGCCCGCGTCGCCAACCTGCAGGGCATCTACCAGGGCAAGTACGTGTACAACACCCTGTACACCGACCAGCCGACGGCTGCCAATGCCGACGCCGACGGCTTCAACACCGGCGTGTCGCAGTGGTCGCTGCAGCTGGGCTTCCGCTATCAGTTCTGATCGCGGCGCACGCTAGCTGAAGCGTTGGAAACGGCCGGGGCGACCCGGCCGTTTTCTTTTTGTGGGGGCTGACGTTAAAGTCGCCGGCTGACGACACCGACAAGACATTCGATATGACGACCAGCAATACGGCGGCGCGCGCGCTGCCGGTAGTGGATGCGCGGATCTACCCGCGCGGCGGCCTGGACATCCTCTCGCGCGTGGAAGTGGCGCGCTTGCGCGATGCCTCCAGCGGCGGTCTGCACGAACTGCTGCGGCGCTGCGCGCTGGCGGTGCTGACCAGCGGCAGTGCCTCGGACGATCCGCGCGCGGCGCGCGATCTGTATCCCGACTTCGACATCCAGGTGGTGCAGCGCGACCGTGGCGTGCGCATCGACCTGCTCAACGCGCCCGCGATGGCCTTCGTCGACGGCGAGATCATCAATGGCGTGGCCGAGCTGCTGTTCGCCGTGGTCCGCGACCTGGCCTACATGGCCATCGAGTTGGGCCCCGAATCCAGCACCGACCTGCAGTCCAGCGAAGGCATCACCAATGCGGTGTTCGGCCAGTTGCGCAATGCGCGCATCCTGCAGCCGACCGATCCCAAGCTGGTGGTGTGCTGGGGCGGCCATTCGATCTCGCGCGACGAGTACCTGTACACCAAGCAGGTCGGGTACGAGCTGGGCCTGCGCGGGCTGGACATCTGCACCGGTTGCGGCCCGGGCGCGATGAAGGGGCCGATGAAGGGCGCCACCATCGCCCATGCCAAGCAGCGCAAGCACGACAACCGCTACATCGGCGTGACCGAGCCGGGCATCATCGCCGCCGAGTCGCCGAACCCGATCGTCAACCACCTGGTGATCATGCCGGACATCGAGAAGCGCCTGGAGGCCTTCGTCCGCATCGGCCACGGCATCATCGTGTTCCCCGGCGGTGTCGGCACCGCCGAGGAGATCCTGTATCTGCTCGGCATCCTGCTGCGCGAGGAGAACCGCGACCTGCCGTTCCCGCTGATCCTCACCGGCCCGACCATCGCCGCGCCGTATTTCGAGCAGATCGACCGCTTCCTGCGCCTGACCCTGGGCGAGGTGGCCACCTCGCGCTACGAGATCGTGGTCGGCGATCCGGTGGCGGTGGCGCGCAAGATGGCTGCCGGCATCCAGCACGTGCGCACGCACCGCAAGGAGCAGAAGGACGCGTTCTACTTCAACTGGTCGGTCGACATCCCGCTGGAGTATCAACGTCCGTTCGAGCCGACCCATGAGGCGATGGCCGCGCTGGATCTGCACCATGGCCGTCCGCCGCATGCGCTGGCCGCGGACCTGCGTCGCGCCTTCTCCGGCATCGTCGCCGGCAACGTCAAGGAAGACGGCATGCGCCGCATCGAGCAGCATGGCCCGTTCGAGATCCACGGCGATGCGGACATGATGCAGGCCCTGGACGAGTTGCTGCGCGCCTTCGTCGAACAGCGCCGCATGAAGATCTCCGGCGAGTATCGGCCCTGCTACCGGGTCATGGCCTGAGTCCGATCCGGATCGTCGCGACGAACCAGGCGCCATCGCTGGCAGTGTGCAGCGAGGCGCCTTCCAGGCTGTCCAGGCGCGTGCGCAGCGCCGACAGGCCGACGCGGTGACCGCGGCCGATATGTGGCGAAAGGCCGCCTATCGGCACCGGGTTGCGCACGCTGATCTCCAGGGCGCCGTCGCGTTCGCCGATGGCGATGCCGATCTCGCCGCCCTCGGCACTGCATTCGATGCCGTGGTGCACGGCGTTCTCCAGTAGCGGTTGCAGCGACAGCCGCGGAATCCGAACCGGTGCCGGCGCCTCCGGCACCTCCCAATGGACGCGCAGGCGTGGCCCGAAGCGGATCGCCTCGATGTCCAGGTAACGCCTGGCCAGGTCGATCTCGTCCTGCAGATCGACCAGGTCCGGCGCGGCCAGCGCGGCGCGGAACAGATCCGACAGATCCATCAGCAGTTGTTCCACCTGTTGCGGTTGCCGGTGCACCAGCATCACCGCGGTGTTGAGCGTGTTGAACAGGAAGTGCGGCTGCACGCGCGCGGTCAGTGCGTCGATCTCGGCCTGCTTGGCGCGTTCGACCAGTTGCTTGATGCGCACGTGGTTGTGCAGCGCGGCCATGCCGAGCAGGCCGATCAGCAGGGCGATGCCGGACAACTGCAGCGACAGCGTCAGCCATGCGCGGTCGGAGAGCTGCCAGTAGTCGCCGAAGGCATAGAGAATCACGCCGCTGATCAGCCAGGTCAGCGCCTGCATCAGGCCCAGTGTGGCCACGGTGATGGACAGGAAGCCGCATCCGGCCAGCGCCCGGCGCAACAGCAGCAGGCTCGCCAGGGTCAGCAGCGCGACCCACTGGATGCCCAGCGACGCCAGCCCGAAGTAGACCCAGCGGCTCCCTGCCATGCCCGTGCCCGGGACCGGGGTCAGGGCCAGGATGGCCGCGATGCACTCGCCGGCCATCACGATCCAGATCAGGGTCGAGGGTTGCTTGAGGACCTGGAGCTGGTCCTTGGAGTAGGCGGAGGCGGGCATCGGGGCGGAAGGCGGTGGGGCAGGGCCGAGCTGCATCATGCCGGCTGGCGCCCTGTCGCGCACGGTCCGTCCACTCCCCCATATCCGCCATCCGTCGGCAACGGCTGGCGCGGTCGCGGTCCGGCCGCTAGCGTGGCCGCCGGGAGAATCTGGGGAAGGATATGGCTGTTCCTTGCGCGCGTGGCCTTGCCGAACGGACGCAGCGTGGTTTCACGCTGGTGGAATTGATGGTCACCGTGGCGGTGCTGGCGATCATCATGGCACTGGCGGTGCCCAGTTTCACCGGTCTGATCCGCAGCAACCGCTTGACCGGCGCCGCCAACGAACTGATCGCCGCGGTGCAGTTGACGCGCTCGGAGGCGGTGCGCCTGAACGGTGGCGTCAGCCTGTGCCGCAGCGACGACGGTGCGACCTGCGCCAGCGGCGGCAACTGGACCCGCTACCTGACCGTGGCCCGCGACGGCACCGTGCTGCGCAGCACGACCCTGCGCACTGGCCTGGTCGTCACCAGTACGACCCTGGATGCGATGGGCGACAAGCTGACCTTCGGAGCGGACGGCATCGCGCGCAACAGCAGCGGTACGCCGGTGACGGGTGGCATCGTCGTCTGCATGGCGGTTACCAACCCATCCAACAATGTCCGGAGCGTCAAACTGATGGGCGGCAGCCGCGCCCAGGTCACATCGACATCCGACGGCGGCAGCTGCACCACCACCGGCTGAGCCGGTTCCGGCAAGCGGAGACACCATGAAGCGGTTCGAGAACGGTAGACACATGGCGGGCGTCACCCTGATCGAGGTGATGATCTCGGTGCTGATCCTGGGGGTGGGGATGCTGGGCGTGGCGGCGATGCAGACCACGGCGTTGCGCAACAACCAGAGCGCGCTGCAGCGCAGCCAGATCGTCATGCAGACCTACACCATCCTCGATGCGATGCGGGCCAACCGCAGCGCGGCGATGCTGGGGGCCTACAACACCGGCAGCATGCTCTGCACGGCGCCGGCGGCGGGCGACCTGGTGGCGAACGACAAGGCGGTCTGGCTCAGCGGGTTGAAGGCGGCGATCGGGGGCGACCCGGCCACCACGTGCGGCTCCATCGCCTGCAACGACGGCAATTGCACGATCACCGTGCAATGGGACGACAGCCGCGGCGTGAACTCCAGTACTGGCGGCAACACCAGCGGCAGCGCGACCCAGACCCTGAGCACGGCGGCCCAACTGTGAACACACTGATCGCGCGGGCGCTGCCACGGCGCCAATCCGGCTTCAACCTGATCGAGCTGATGATCTCGATGCTGCTCGGCCTGCTGGTGGTCGGTGCGGCGATCGGCATCTTTCTATCCAACCGCCAGACCTATGCGGCGACCGAGGGCCTCAGCCGGCTCCAGGAGTCGGCCCGGACCGGTTTCGAGATGATGGCGCAGGATATCCGCGAGGCCGGCGGCAATCCTTGCGATTCCGGATTGCCGGTCGCGAACGTGCTGAACAATCCCACGGCGAGCTGGTGGATGAATTGGACGCTGCCGCTGACCGGCTACAAAAACAGCAACCCGTCCGGTCTCACCGTCACGGCAGGGACCGACGCGATCCAGATCCTCTCCGCGGGTACCGGCGGCGCCACCGTGACCGCGCACAACCCGGCGAACCAGACGCTGACGCTCAACGCGGCAGCACCGGACCTGCACAGCAACGCGATCATGCTGCTGTGCGATCGCCAGCAACTGGCGGTGCTGCAGGTGAACAGCGTTTCCGGCACCACGGCCAGTTACGCGAGCGGCGGCCTCAATGCCTGCACACGGCTCGGGCGCCTGCCGGGCGTGTGCGTCGCCGGCTCGAACAATTACACCTACGAGATCAACTCCATCCTGACCGAAGTGCGGGCGGTGCGCTGGTATGTCGCGGCCAGCAGCGGAGGAACGGGCGGCACCTCCTTGTATCAGCAAGTGGCCTTGCCGGGCGGCACGAGCCAGAAGAACGAAATCGCCGATGGCGTCACCGGCCTGCAGTTCAAGTATCTGTCCACCGGCGGCACCGCCTATGCCGATGCCAGCGGCGTGGGCAACTGGGCCAACGTGATCGCGGTGAAGATCGACATGACCGTCAGCGCCGATACGTCGGCCGGCGCCAACAAGCAGCCGGTGACGCGGACCTTCAGCACGATCGTGAGCATCAGGAACCGGAACCCGTGAACACGTCGCCATCGCTCCGCCGGCAGGCCGGCATTTCGCTCATCGTCGTCCTGCTGCTGTTGCTGGTGATGACCCTGCTGGGGCCTCGCCGTCTTGCGCGGCACGCTGCTGCAGGAGCGCATGTCCTCCAACATGTACGACCGCAGCCTGGGGTTCCAGGCCGCCGAAGGCGCCTTGCGCGATGCGGAGAAACTGATTCAGACAGAGGCTGGCAAGGGCAACACCGTCGGCTTCAACTGCGTGAAGGTCCCCGGCACCGTATGCCCTGCGGTTCCCAGCAACACTTATACCGGCAATGCCTCCAGCGGTTGTGCGCTCGGCACCCAGGAGTGCTGGGTGGACGGCACGGTGACCCCGACGGGCCAGGCCGTCCCCGCGCAGTACTACATCCAGTATCTGGGCCAGCGCACCAGCGAGGATCAGCTGGGCCTGGGGTCGAGCATCAATCAGAACCAGTACGGCGGCACCGGCGGCACCTCGCTGGAGCACTACTACCGCGTCATCGCGCGCAGCGGCAACCCGGCCGCGTCCAATGGCCGGGCCATCGTCGTGCTGCAGACCAACGTCACCGTCAAGTAAGGATCCCACTATGACCAGTCGAGCGAAGAAGACGACGTACCGGGACTGGCTCCTTGCCGTGGTGGCCGGTCTATTCATCGGTACCGTCGGCGGCGCCGGTGCGGATGTGGATGTCTCGCAGTCGCCGCTGTATGTGGGCAGCGACGTGCCGGGCAACCTGGCATTCGTGCCGTCGGTGGAGTTTCCGACGGTGATCAGCAAGGCGAATTTGTCCGATACCTATTCGGCGACGACCAAATTCGTGGGCTATTTCGATTCCAGCAAGTGCTACAGATACCACTACAGCGATACAGAAACTGATCGCTATTTTTATCCGGTCGGACTGCTGGGCAAAAACCCGGGCAGCTATTCCTGTGGCGGGGCCGGCGTATGGGCGGGGAATTTCCTGAATTGGGCGGCCACTCAGACGATCGATCCTTTTCGTTCGGCGTTGACGGGAGGGTATCGCGTACGCGATACCGCGACTGAGACCATTCTCGAGAAGGCGATCGCCGATCGCGACAGTACGGGCAATTTTCCGCGGCGCTTCATAAGCAACAACCAGGTGCTCATCTCCGGTGGAACGGCGGCCAGCTGGCAAAGCTTCGGGATGCGCATCGATGGTCTCGGCAACAAGATGAATTTCGCCGCAAGCAACCTCGGAAATGCGCCACGAACTGCGATCGCCTACGACCCGAGCAAGCATGCCCTGGATGGCAGCTACCTTATGCTTGACGGTTCGCCTTGTACGTCCCCTCAGAACATTGGCTGTGTCCAGGATACGAGCCTGACGTTCCAGGTGTCTGTTCGGGTCAAGGTCTGCGATGCCAGTCTGGGTGCCTCGTATCTCGAGGACAACTGCGTCGCCTATCCCAATGGAGGCTATAAGCCGGAGGGGTTGATTCAGCAGTATTCCAAGCGCATTCGCTACAGTGTCTTCGGTTACAAGAACACTGACGATCCTTCCGTGGATAGCGGTATTTTGCGCGCAAACCAGAAGTTCGTCGGGCCATATACTTACAACCCCGATCAGGGAGCGCTTGCGAATGCGGCGCGAGAGTGGGATCCGCAGACTGGCGTCATCTATCAAAATCCCGATGTTTCCGACGCTGCAGCAACGACCGCGGCGATTGGCGGGACAGACCCTCAGTATCAGGTCGTCAACAGCGGCGTCATCAATTATCTGAACAAGTTCGGTCAACTCAATACCGGCAAGAACGTCAAGTCGTACGACGATGTCAGTGAGCTCTATTACGCCGCAATCCGCTATTTCAAACACCAGGGTAATATCGCGGCCTACTCTTCGTTGAGCGGAAACGCGCAGCAGCGATACCAGCAAGCCGATGGTTTCCCGGTCATCACCCAGTGGAACGATCCCATTTCCTATCGCTGCCAGATCAATGTGATCTTGGGCATCGGCGACACCAACACGCATTTGGACAAGAATCTGCCAGGCAACACCACCAACCTGAGTGGCGAGCCGGCCACACCTCCGGAAGTGACCCGCGATACCTCGGTCAGCGTTATCGACCGTATGACGCAGATCTGGCGTAAGGAAGGCAAGTCTGCCAACGACGCCGCCTCCAGCGCGGTCACGTCGCAGTTCAACAGCGACAAGAACTCCGCCTACATCGCGGCGCTCGCCTACGACGCGCACACCAAGGATCTGCGTCCCGACACCGCCAGCGATGGCTTGCCTGGCAAGCAGACCCTCTCCACACACTGGGTCGACGTTGTGGAATATGGCGATTACAAGTCGCCGAGCACCAACCAGTATTGGCTGACCACGAAGTACGGCGGTTTCCGTGTGCCGGAAGGCTACGATCCGGAGACCAATATCAGCGCCTTGGCGGACTCCACCTGGTGGGACGGCAGCTCCTACGTCAATGGCAATGCCAATTACAAGAAGCCGGACAATTACTACCTTGCCGCCGACGCGGAAAAGATGGTGGCGAGCCTGCGCCAGGCGTTCGAGCGCATCCTGGAGGAGATGAAGGGGTCTGCAGCTTCCCTCGCCAGCAATACGACCAAGCTTGAAGCGGGCGCGCGGACGTACCAGTCCGTGTTCTACAGCGGCACCTGGCGTGGCGATGTGGTGGCGTACGACGTCAACCAGACCACCGGCGCGCTGACCCAGGCGTGGAGCGCGGGCGCGCAGCTCCCGGCCTGGGATACCCGGACGATCAAGTTCGCCAACTCGAACGGGAATCTGGACAATTTCGCCTACGGCAAGCTCGCCGGAACGCCGTTGTCGTCCGCGACGCAGAACCAGATCGACTATCTGCGTGGCGATCGCTCGCAGGAGAAGGCCAACGGTGGCGTCCTGCGTACCCGTAGCGGCATCCTTGGCGACATCGTCAACTCGCAGCCGGTCTATGTGGGAGCACCCAACCCACGGCTGTACACGACGGCGACGTTCAACGGCGCCAGCGCTTATGCCTCCTTCGCTGCGGCCAAGTCCACGCGCGCGCCGATGATCTATGTCGGTGCCAATGACGGCATGCTGCATGGGTTCGATGCCAGCACCGGTGCGGAGAAGTTCGCCTTCGTGCCGAAAGCGGCGATGACCGGGTTGCTGGACTACACCGATCCGAACTACCAGCACCGGTATTACGTGGATGGCGAACTCACCGTGTCGGACGTCTACTCCGGGGGCAGCTGGCGCTCGGTGCTGATCGGCACCATGGGGCGGGGCGGAAAGGGCATGTTCGCGCTGGATGTCACCGATCCCAACAACATCACTCTGCTGTGGGACAAGACCTCCACGACCACCGACCTCGTCGGACTGGGCAACAATCTCGGCAAGCCGATCATCGGGCAGCTCGCCGACGGTCAGTGGTACGCGATGCTCGGCAATGGTCCCAACAGCACCAGCGATTCTGCCTACCTCATCCTCGTCAATATCTCTGGTGGAGCCGCCACGCAGATTGCCGCGGGAACCGGTACCAGTAATGGCCTGTCGGGCGTGCTGGCTTGGTCATCCAACAACAATTTCATCGTCGATCGCCTGTATGCCGGCGATCTCGCAGGCAATCTGTGGGCGTTCGACATGTCCGGCGTCCGCGGTACCGCGCGCAGGCTGTTCTCCGCCAGCTATGCGTCCAAGGCGCAACCGATCACCGCTGCACCCACGGCGGCGAAGGATCCGGCGACGGGCCTGACCTGGGTGTTCTTCGGGACCGGCAAGTACCTGTCCAGCGGCGATCTGGGCAACAAGGACGTGCAGAGTTGGTATGGCCTGATCGACCGCGGCAGCACCATCCCCTCCAATCGTTCCACCCTGAACAAGGTCAACATCCTGCAGGAAGGCACCGTCAACGGCTTTGCCGTGCGCGTGATCGAGGACAAGCCCAACGCCGGGCAGGACGGCTGGTACATGGACCTGCTGTCGCCTCCCGGCACGCCGCAGGGCGAGCGCATGGTGGTGTCCAACTTCTTCCAGGGCACGGCGCTGATCGGGACCACGCGTATTCCGGATTCGGGCGATGTGTGCAGCCCCAGCGGCAAGGGCTTCGTGATGGCGATCAACCCGTTCACCGGCGGCCGGCTGTCGCAATCCTTCTTCGACCTGGACGGCAGCGGCGGATCCAGCACCGGCGATACACTCAATGGCACCCCTGTCTCCGGCATCGGCCTGAACAGCAGCCCCAACAGTCCGATCTTCATCGGCAACCAGATGCAGATCGCATTGGATAACGCGAGTACGACCACGCTCGGTACCAACAGCAGCGCGCTCAGCATGAAGCGCGTGTCCTGGCGCGAACTTCTGAGGAACAATTGATGCGACTTTCTTCCTTTCCGTCCCGCCGGCAGCGCGGCTTCACCCTGATCGAACTGATGATCGTGGTCGCGATCGTGGGTGTTCTGGCGGCGATCGCGTTCGCCAGCTATCAGTCGCACGTGGTCAAGGCCCGTCGCTCGGCGGCGTCCGTGTGCTTGCAGCAAGGGGCGCAGCTCATCGAGCGCTACTACACCACCAAGCTGACGTATGAGCGTGTTCCCAAGCCTCAGTGCGAAAGCGATGCCGTGCAGTTCTACAACGTCGATTTCACAGGTACGCCGAATGCCAACACGTTCAAGTTGACGGCGACGCCGACCGGTCCGCAGTTGGCCAACGACACCCAGTGCGGCGCGCTCAGCATCGATCAGAAGGGGGCGCGTACAACGTCCACTGGCGCTGGCGAGGGTACCTGCTGGTGAAGCTGGGCCGGTAGGGCGCAGTTGCAGTCAGGAAAGCACGGGTTCACCCCTTGCGGTCGGCATGAGGCCTCTATACAATGCGCCTCCCCGCCCGAATAGCTCAGCCGGTTAGAGCACTTGACTGTTAATCAGGGGGTCGTTGGTTCGAGTCCAACTTCGGGCGCCAAATCCGCAAAGGCCGCGAGCGATCGCGGCCTTTGCTTTTGCGCGTCAGTCCGGCGTCCGGCAGGGCATCGATTCGGTCGCTTTTCGCGTGCGGATGCGTCCGGTGTTGTTGACCACCACCGCTGCGCGTAACCGGCCGCGCTCGCAGATGTTGACGGTCAGGTTGCTGCCGGCGCTGCGTCCATCGGGCAGGAAGCGGATCGAGGGGCGGCCTTGGTTGGAGCGCAGTACCAGTTCGCCGACGCCCGGCGCGCTGCCTTCGCTGAGGATGCTGTCCGGCGCGATCGGCTGGCCTTGCCGTTCCGGGTCGCGGAACACCAGCCAGCCCTGGCTCCAGTCGCTGTCGCCGCGGCAACTGCCGTCACCGTTGGACGGGCAGGCGCTGACCGGGACGCCGAGGCTGATCGCGCTGCTGCGTGCCATGGCGAAGTGCGCGCTCAGCTGGTGCGTGGCCGCCGTCAAGCGCTGGTTCGCCAGCAGCTCCCGGAATGCCGGCAGGCCGATGCCGGCGAGCAGGCAGATCACCGCCATCACGATCATGGCCTCGAGCAATGTGTAGCCTTTGGCTGCAGCGTTCCGCATGTCCGTCGTCTCCCGGTGCGAGGTCGCCAGTCTCGCGGCCGGGCGGCAGGGCTTGAATGAGGGGGTTGTGCGTTCCCATGTAGGAAATCTCCCCGGCGCGGGGTCGGCCGACACTGTCGGCCTCGCTCTTCACCTTGAGGCTTGTGCATGTCCGACCGTTTCCAACTCGTATCGCCGTATTCGCCGGCCGGCGACCAGCCGCAGGCGATCGAGAAGCTGGTGGCCGGCTTCGAGGCCGGCCTGGCCAAGCAGACCCTGCTCGGCGTGACCGGGTCGGGCAAGACCTACACCATCGCCAACGTGGTCCAGGCGATCCAGAAGCCGACCCTGGTGATGGCGCCGAACAAGACGCTGGCGGCGCAGCTGTACGGCGAATTCAAGGCGTTCTTCCCCAACAACGCGGTCGAGTACTTCGTCAGCTACTACGACTACTACCAGCCCGAGGCCTACGTGCCGTCCTCGGACACCTTCATCGAGAAGGACAGTTCGATCAACGAGCACATCGAGCAGATGCGCCTGGCCGCGACCAAGACCCTGCTGTCGCGGCGCGATGCGCTGGTGGTGGCGACGGTCTCGGCGATCTACGGCCTGGGTGCGCCGGAGGACTACCTGTCGCTGCGGCTGATCCTGTCGATCGGCGAGCACTTGGAGCAGCGCCAGTTGATCCGCCACCTGACCGATCTGCAGTACACCCGCAACGAGTACGAATTGCACCGCGGCAGTTTCCGCGTACGCGGCGAGGTCATCGATGTGTTCCCGGCCGAATCCGACAGCGAGGCCTTGCGCATCGAACTGTTCGACGGCGACGTGGAGCAGCTGACCCTGTTCGATCCGCTGACAGGCGAGACGCTGCGCAAGCTGCAGCGCTACACGATCTACCCCAAGACCCACTACGCCACCACCCGCGAGCGCACGCTCAGCGCGGTGGACACGATCAAGCTGGAGCTGAAGGATCGGCTTGAGCAACTGTACGCGCAGAACAAGCTGGTGGAGGCGCAGCGGCTGGCGCAGCGTACCCAGTTCGACCTGGAAATGATGGCCGAGGTCGGCTTCTGCAACGGCATCGAGAACTACTCGCGGCATCTGACCGGCAAGGCGCCGGGCGAACCGCCGCCGACCCTGTTCGACTACCTGCCGCCGGACGCCTTGCTGGTGGTGGACGAGTCGCACGTCACCGTGCCGCAGATCGGCGCGATGTACAAAGGCGACCGCTCGCGCAAGGAAACCCTGGTGGAATTCGGTTTCCGCCTGCCGTCGGCGCTGGACAACCGGCCGCTGCGCTTCGAGGAATGGGAGGCGCGCTCGCCGCGCAGCATCTACGTCTCGGCCACGCCGGGCCCCTACGAATTGCGCGAATCGGCCGGCGAGATCACCGAACTGGTGGTGCGCCCGACCGGGCTGATCGATCCGGAAGTGGAGATCCGGCCGGTGGCGACCCAGGTCGACGATCTGCTGTCGGAGATCAACCTGCGCGTGGCCGATGGCGACCGTGTCCTGGTCACCACGCTGACCAAACGCATGGCCGAGAACCTCACCGAGTACTTGGGCGAGCACGGGGTGAAGGTGCGCTACCTGCACTCGGACATCGACACGGTCGAGCGCGTGGAGATCATCCGCGACCTGCGCCTGGGCAAGTTCGACGTGCTGGTCGGCATCAACCTGCTGCGCGAGGGCCTGGACATGCCGGAGGTCTCTTTGGTCGCGATCCTGGATGCCGACAAGGAAGGCTTCCTGCGCTCCACCGGCTCGCTGATCCAGACCATCGGCCGTGCCGCGCGCAACCTGCGCGGCAAGGCGATCCTCTACGCGGACAAGATGACGCGTTCGATGCAGGCCGCGATCGACGAAACCGGGCGCCGCCGCGAGAAGCAGGTGGAGTACAACCTGGAACACGGAATCGTCCCGAAGTCGGTGGCGCGCCCGATCGTGGACATCCTGGAGGGCGCGCGCGAGGACGCGACCGAGGCCAAGTCGGGCAAGGGCAAAGGCAAGAGCAAGGCGCGCCGGGTCGCGGAAGAGCCGGCCGACTACCGGGCGCTGGCCCCGGCGGAGATCGTCGCGCGGCTCAAGGCGCTGGAGCAGGAGATGTACCAGCACGCGCGGGACCTGGAGTTCGAGGATGCGGCGCGGGTGCGCGACCAGATCAAGAAGCTGCGCGACGCCAGTCTGGTCGGCTAGGCGGGCCGCAGCGGTGCCTGATCGGAAGGTGGGTATTGTTCTTGTCCGCCAGGTGGGCTAAGATTCGCGCCCCTGCAGCGGTGCGCCGCGGCAGAGAAGGGCGGTTAGCTCAGCGGTAGAGCACTACCTTGACATGGTAGGGGTCACAGGTTCGAACCCTGTACCGCCCACCACGACGCGAAAAAGCGAACGTGGAAACGACAAAGCCGGCAGACGCCGGCTTTTTTGTGTCTGCGCTCACGCCACCGGGTGCGCTCGTATGCTGGCCGCGCGGCCGGGCTTGCTTTAGCATCCGAGCGGACGATCAGGCGAGGAGGCCAGGCGCATGGTGGAATACCATCATACGGTGCAAGTCAAGGGACGCTACCAGCTCGTGGCGTTGACCCGGGAGCCGGACTACAGCCCGGCCAACGTGGTGGGCTATACGGTCACCACCGACGGCGGTGCGCGGGTGGATCCGCACGACATGTCCTGGGACGAGGCGCGTGTCTTCCTGGACACTCTGGTCGAGCGCGATCGGGACGCGGTCAGCGCGGAAAAGAAGCCCTCGCGTAACAAGCCGAGCACGCGGCAGCGTCGCTAGCGCGTCTGCACGTCTGGGCGGTCGCAAGCCCACCAGCAGTACTCGCCGGGCAGGACGTGCCGGAGTCCCGGGCATTGCGCAGGCGCCATCTGGGGCCTGGCGCTTGTGACGGTCGACCTCCCTGGCCAAGCGCCGTTTCCGGTCGATGCCGTGCTTGCAGGTCCCCCCGACGCGCACACCACCGACGCAACTCCTCTCAAAGCGCGGAACTCGCTCTAGAATGTCGGCCAGGATGGATCAGGGAGGATAGGGCTTGTCGAATCGTAAACTCGTTGCGGCGGCGCTCGTCGTCGTGCTCACGGCCGTCTGCGGCTATTTCCTGTCCGGCTACCTGGTCCTGCTGCTGCTGAAGCTGGACACGCGGATGTTCGGGCTTGGCACCTACTATCAGTACGTTCACGCCATCGGCTTGCCGGAGGTGGCTCCGTACGTCGGCAAGATCAAATGGGCCGGCTACCTCGGCTTCGGCTTGCCCGGCCTGGTGGCCCTGCTGATCCTGGTGCTGATGTTCAGGCCGCCCAAGCGCAGCCTGCATGGCGACGCGCGCTTCGCCGGCGCGGCCGACCTGTCCAAGCATGGGCTGTTCAAGACCAGCGGCGATGGCATCGTTGTCGGCAAGTTCCGCGGCAAGCTGGTGCGCCTCAGTGGCCAGCAGTTCGTGATCCTGGCGGCCCCGACCCGGTCGGGCAAGGGCGTCGGCGTGGTCATTCCGAACCTGCTGGAGTACCAGGAATCGGTGGTCGTCCTGGACATCAAGCAGGAGAACTTCGATCTGACCAGCGGCTGGCGCGCCAGCCAGGGCCAGGAGGTGTTCCTGTTCAATCCGTTCGCCGAGGACCGTCGCACCCATCGCTGGAATCCGCTCAGCTATGTCTCCGACGATCCGGCGTTCCGCGTCTCGGACCTGATGAGCATCGCCGCCATGTTGTATCCGGATGGCTCCGACGACCAGAAGTTCTGGGTCAGCCAGGCGCGCAATGCGTTCATGGCGTTCTCGCTGTACCTGTTCGAGAACTGGGACGACGAGCGCAACATCGGCTTCCCCGGCGGTCTCGGCACGCCGACGCTGGGCGCGATCTACCGCCTGTCGTCCGGCGACGGCACCGACCTGAAGAAGTACCTGAAGTCGCTGTCGGAGCGGCGCTTCCTCAGCGGCAACGCCAAGTCGGCGTTCTCCAACCTGCTGTCGCAGGCGGACGAGACCTTCGCCTCGATCATGGGCACGCTCAAGGAGCCGCTCAACGCCTGGATCAACCCGGTGCTGGATGCGGCCACCAGCGACAACGACTTCCTGCTCACCGACCTGCGCAAGAAGAAGATGACCATCTACATCGGCATCCAGCCCAACAAGCTGGCCGAGAGCCGCCTGATCATCAACCTGTTCTTCAGCCAGATCATCAACCTCAACACCAAGGAACTGCCCAAGAGCAATCCGGCGTTGAAGTATCAGTGCCTGCTGCTGATGGACGAGTTCACCGCGATCGGCAAGGTCGACATCATCGCCTCGGCAGTGTCATATATGGCTGGCTACAATGTCCGCCTTCTGCCGATCATCCAGAGCATGGCGCAGCTCGATGCCACCTATGGCAAGGACATCTCGCGGACCATCATCACGAATCATGCACTGCAGATTCTCTACGCTCCGCGCGAGCAGCAGGATGCCAACGACTACTCCGAGATGCTCGGCTACACCACCTTCCGCAAGAAGAACGTCACCCGCGGCAAGGATGTGACCCGAAGCGTGTCGGAGGAGAAGCGGGCGCTGATGCTGCCGCAAGAGTTGAAGGCGATGGGCAACGATCAAGAGGTGTTCTTGTACGAGGGCATTCCGCATCCGGTGAAGTGCGACAAGATCAAGTACTACAAGGATCGCTACTTCACCGCGCGGCTGCGTCCCAAAGTCGATATTCCGACACTCTCGATATGAAAGTGTGACGAAAAACACCTATTTTTTGGGCGTATTTATCATTTGAACGTTTTTTTGCCAAATGCTTGACGTGGGCATGCCCCTGCGGCACATTCTCGCGAGTATGGCGGTGCGTTGGTAACAGAAACAGGAACAGGGGCGTGGGCCGAACGGCGCACGTAAGGGGTGACATGGAAGGTTTGCTGTCAAATTCCGTTTTCTTCGGCGCTGATCGCGCGGCCTCGGATCCGTCCGGTTGTCTGCAGCAGATCCGTGCCCGCGCCGTTCCCGGCGCCTTCCTTGCCGCGACGCGCATGTCGTGCCGTCGCGTCGAACTTCGCCATCCAGCAGTGGGCCGCCTGCGCGCCGCCCGCTCTCTATACGTTTCCGCAATTCAGAGGCTCGCGTGAAAAGAACGCATATGTTTCGGCTGATCGCTACGTTGAGTGCCGTCGCGCTGCTGAGCGCCTGTGCAACCAGGCCGGCACCCGACTTCCGCGGCAAGTGGAAGCCGGTCAACCGTTTCTCCGAGTCGACCATGGAGATCCCGCTGTACTCGTCGTACGTGTATCAGGCGATCCCGATGGACGGCACGCTCAAGACGATGCTCGAGCGCTGGGCCAAGGATTCGAACATGCAGCTGTCCTACGGCATCCAGTCCGATTACACGCTGTATGCCCCGGTCGCCAAGATCAACACCACCAGCATCCAGCAGGCGGTCGCCGAGCTGAGCGTGGTCTATGCGCAGGAAGGGCTGAGCGTGACCGCGGCGGGCAATCGCATCCTGGTGCAGCCGTCGTCGTCGCTGAGCGGCGCGCCGGCAGCCAGCGGCAGCGCGAAGTGACGTCACCGTCGGCCTGCACGCTGCGCGCCGACAGCCACATTACGAAACCTGGTGAAGTCTGATGTTCGGTAAAAAGCCGGTCGAAAGCGAAAACGTCAACAAAGCGGTCGCGAAGGCGGTCAACTACGAAATCAGCATTGCTGATCTGGCTCGCCGCAGCGAGCGCCGTGCGTGGTGGGTCGCGTTCGGGGCCATCATCATGTGCCTGCTGCTGGGCGGCGGGTACTACTACATGCTGCCGTTGAAGGAGAAGGTGCCGTATCTGGTGATGGCCGATGCGTATACCGGCAATTCCTCGGTGACGGTATTGCGCAACAGCGGCGATGTACAGAGTGTCACCAACAGCGAAGCGCTGGCCAAGAGCAACGTGGCGCGCTTCATCACCGCACGTGAGTCCTACGATTCGGAGATGATGGGGCTCAACGACTGGAATACGGTGTTCTCGATGGCGCCGCGGGACACCGCGGTGGGTGCCGAGTACTTCAATCTGCACGCACCCAACAATCCCTCGGCCCCGTATTACACCTATGGCAAGGCGCGGTCGATTCGGGTCAAGATTCTGAGCATGAACCTGCTCGGCGGGGGCAATAAACCGTATACAGGCGCGAACGTGCGCTTCCAGCGCAGCATTTATGACAAGAAGACGGGGCAATCCACGTTCCTCGACAACAAGTTCGCCATTATCGGCTTCAAGTACAACAGCAATCTGGCCATGGACGACGAACTGCGGGTGCAGAATCCGTTGGGGTTCCAGGTGACCGATTACCGGGTCGACAACGACTACTCGGCCATGCCAGTGCCACCTTCGTCGGCCGTGCAGGCTCCTGAGACCGGCGCGGTTCAGCAGCCTGCGGCCGCGCAGATGCCGGGAGCGGCGGGCGAAGTGCCGATGCAGCGGATGCCAGGTCAGCCGACGGCACCTGGCGCGAACGGTACGGTGCCGGCCACGCAGCCGGCGCCGATGGCCAATCCGGCGAGTGCGCCTGTCTATCCAGGGGCGCAGCCGGCTGCGGCAGCCCCTGCACCCAACGTTGCACCTCAGCACAACGGTAATGGAGCGAACGTTCGATGAGTTTCCTGACGAAAACCGGTTCGGCGCATCTTGCGTTGCTGGCTCTGGGTCTGTTCGCGCCGATTGCATCGGCCCAGGTGGTTCAGCAGTACGAGTACGAGCCTGACAAGATCTATCAGGTGCGTACCGGCCTGGGCATCACCACCCAGATCGAACTGAGCCCGAACGAGAAGATCCTCGATTACAGCACCGGTTTCACCAGTGGCTGGGAACTCAGCCGTCGCGAGAACGTCTTCTACCTGAAGCCGAAGAACGTCGACGTCGATACCAACATGATGATCCGCACCGCCACCCACTCCTACATCCTCGAATTGAAGGTGGTAGCGACGGATTGGCAGCGGCTGGAGCAGGCCAAGCAGGCCGGCGTGCAATACAAAGTGACCTTCACCTATCCGAAGGACACCAGCTTTGCCGCCGCCAGCGACGAGGTGAAGGACGAGTCGCAGCTCGACACGCGCTTGACCAAGGATCGTCATTACTACTTCGACTACGACTATTCCACGCGTTCCAAGCAAATGTGGATCGTGCCGAGCAGCGTCTACGACGATGGCAAGTTCACCTACATCAAAATGGATCTGACGCGTTTCCCCACTGGCAACTTCCCGGCCGTGTTCGGTCGCGAGAAGGAGAGCGATGAGGATTTCCTGGTCAATACGACAGTCGAGGGCAACACCCTGATTGTCCATGGGACCTATCCCTTCCTGGTCATCCGCCACGGCAAGAATGTTGTCGGCTTGCGTAGGAACAAGCAAAAGTGAACTCGAATCTACCCCCGTCTGACGAAAACTACGGCAACGACCACGGTCAGCCGCGTTCCCCGCATGCGGACGATGCGCCGCGCGAGAATCCCTATTTCGCTCGCCAGCAGCAGACCGCTGACCCGGATCTGGACGCCAATGAGCCGGTGCTCCGCTCCAGCGATCTGAAGAAGCTCAATCGCAAGGCGCTGGTGTTCCTGGGCGGCATCGCCGCGCTGTTGATCCTTGCGATCTTCTGGCTGGTGAGCGGCAGCAGCACGCCTGAGCCGGCACCGAAGCCGCGCCAGGAAGCGGTGGTGGCGCCTGCGTTGCCGCAGACCGCGGCGCCTCCACCGGTGCAGCCGGCCGAGCCGGTGCCACTGGCCGAGCAACCGAGTCTGCCGCCGTTGCCGCCGATGCCCACCGATACCGACACGCAGACGCAGTCGGCTCCGCGACAGGAGCGTGGGCCGTCCTTGCTGGAGCGGCGCATGGCCGGCCTGCAACAGGACGCCGGTGGCCAGGGCCTGGGTGGCATGATGCCGGGACAGGAGCAGGGTGGCGCGCCGATGCAGCAGGAGCAGGAGACCTCTGCCAAGCCGATCGCCAACCCGGACGGTCTGCTGGTGCGCGGCACCTACATCCGCTGCGTGCTGGAAACGCGGATCATCACCGATTTCCCCGGCTTCACCTCCTGCATCATCACCGAGCCGGTGTACTCCATCAACGGCCGCCGCCTGTTGCTGCCGAAGGGATCGAAGATCCTCGGCCAGTACGGTCCCGGGGAACCGACCGGCCCGCGCATGCAGGTCGTCTGGGATCGCATCACCACCCCTACCGGCATCGATGTGACCCTGGTTGGTCCCGGCGTCGACAACCTCGGCAGCGCCGGCCACCCGGGTCAATACAGTGCGCATTGGGCGAGCCGCATCTCGTCCGCGCTGATGATCAGCTTGCTCAGCGACGCCTTCAAGTGGGCGGCGGCCGAGCATGGCCCGAAGACCACGACGACCGGCCTCAATTCCGGCATCGTCACCGAGCAGCCGTACGAGAGCAACACGGCGCAGTCCATCCAGCGTCTGGCCGACCAGGCCCTGGATCGCCGCCGTCCCGCCACCGTGACCATCAACCAGGGCACCATCGTGAACGTCTACGTCGCCAAGGACGTCGACTTCACGGCCGTGCTGCCGCGTTGACAGAGATCGAGACAGCGACGTGACGTTCGACGACTCCCCGACCGCGCAGATCTCCACGGATTTCCTGGATTACCAGTACTCGGTACTGGGCATCCTGGATTACCTCAACTCGCCGGACGTGACGGAAATCTGCATCAACCGTCCTGGCGAGCTGTACCTGGAGACCCTGCGTGGCTGGCAGCGGATGGATATCCCGTCGCTGACGTTCGATCGCGCGCGGCAGTTCTGTACGGCGGTGGTCAACGAGAGCAATACCGGCCAGCGCATCACCGATGCCGATCCGGTGGTGTCGTTGACCTTTCCCACCGGACAGCGCGCGCAGTTCGTGATCCCGCCGGCCTGCGACGCCGGCAAGGTGTCGATCACCATCCGTCTGCCGTCCAAGCACACCAAGACCCTGGAGCAGTACAAGGAAGACGGCTTCTTCCAGGAGATCCTGGAGGTGCAGTCGGGTCTGAGCGAGCAGGATCGCGAGCTTCTCGAGCTGCGGCGGCAGCGCGATTACGCCGAGTTCTTCAAGAAGGCGGTGCTGTTCAAGAAGAACGTCGTCGTTGCCGGCGCCACCGGTAGCGGCAAGACCACCTTCATGAAGTCGCTGGTGAATCACATCCCGCACGAAGAGCGGCTGGTGACGATCGAGGACGCGCGCGAGCTCTTCATCAGCCAGCCCAATTCCGTGCATTTGCTCTACTCGAAAGGCGGACAAAGCACGAGCAACGTCACCGCGAAGAGCTGCATGGAAGCATGCCTGCGCATGAAGCCCGACCGCATCATTCTTGCGGAGTTGCGCGGTGACGAGTCGTTCTACTTCATCCGCAACTGCGCTTCCGGTCATCCCGGTTCCATCACCAGCTGTCATGCTGGCAGCATCGGGCAGACCTGGGATCAGTTGGCGCTGATGGTCAAGGCGTCGGCCGAAGGGTCGGGCCTGGAGTTCGCGGTCATCAAGCGGTTGTTGATGATGACCATCGACATCGTTGTCCACATCAAATCGCACGCGGGCCGGCGCTATATCACCGGTATCGATTTCGATCCGGAACGCATGCAGTCGGGCGGGGGATGAATATGTTCATTAAGGTGATAGGGCGAAGCGGCGCCGATTGACTTTGAATTTTTCTTCCAACACGATTGATTTGCGACATCTGCGGCGTTCTGGGCGATTTGCCACGACGCCGATGCATAGGGAGTAACCACGGCATGTTGCCAGGCATGGAACTACTCAGCTGTCCCGAAATGGCGGTTCCGGCTGAAGTCATGCAGCACGTTGTGCGCGTCGAGTCGTCGCACAATCCGTTTGCGATCGGTGTGGTCGGTGGTCGCCTGGTGCGCCAGCCGCAGAACCTGTCCGAAGCGGTGGCCACGGCGCGGATGCTGGAAGAGAAGGGCTACAATTTCTCCCTCGGTCTCGGGCAGGTTAACCGCTACAACCTGATCAAGTACGGCCTGGATACCTACGAAAAAGCATTCAAGACCTGTCCCAATCTGCAGGCCGCCTCGAAGATCCTGGCCGAGTGCTATAGCCGCTCCGGCGGTAACTGGGGCAAGTCGTTCAGCTGTTACTACTCCGGAAACTTCGAGACCGGGTACCGCCACGGTTACGTGCAGAAGGTCTACGCGTCGATCAACCAGGGCAGGGCGCTCGCCGCGTCCACCGCGGGTGCGATCCCGGTGATCCCGGCCGGAAGCGTGCGTCGTGCGGTCAACGACTCGGTGAAGGCCGCGGCGGTGCGCGAAGTCGATTCGATCGTGTCGCGGCGCATCGACTCGGCGGCGAACCAGCTTGCCAGCGGCCTGGCCGTGCAAGGTCAGCCATCTCTGCGCCCTCAGGCTGCCGTCGCGGCGCCAACGCAGCAGACCGCTGGGACAGTTGCGGCCGCACCGGCGGCGCAACTGTCCGCTGCAGATTCCGATCTCTACGTAATACGACCTACAGGCGCCGGCAAAGGAGTGGCGGTTCCTGCAGGTGGCGGAGCGTCCCCAGCTCCGCACGTTGCCGCACACGCGCCTCAGGCCGTGGCGGGAGCGACCGTTCCTGGCGCAAGTACGCCGCCGCCGACGCCTGGCGACGGGGCCTTCGTATTCTAGCCAGATGCAGTAGCGCGGCCATGCAAATGGCTTTTTGATCACCCCCTGTTTTCCAGTCAAGGAGATACTCACGATGTTCAAGAACAATCAGATGAAGTCGAACGCCAAGGTCATCGGCACGGCGGCGTTGCAGGCGGCGGTGTTCACCGTGGCCCTGCTCGCGTCCAGCTTCGCGATGGCGCAGGACTATGCCGGTGCCGATACCAAGGTCTGCAACTTCCTCGGCAAGACCAACAATATCCTGAACATGGCGTCCATCGTGGTGGTGACGATCGCGGTCGTCTTCGCCGGCTACCAGATCGCGTTTGCGCATAAGCGCGTTTCCGAAGTGGCGCCGGTGCTGCTAGGTGGCGTGCTGATCGGCGCGGCCGGCCAGTTGGCCAAGATGCTGATCGGCGACACCGGCCAGAAGCAGTGCACGGCCACTGCGGCGATCGATATGATCCAGCACGTTCTGCACTATGCATAAGAACGTGCTTTTCCGGGGTTGCACCCGACCGGCGATGTTTTTCGGGGTGCCGTACATCCCGTTTTTCATCGGCGCGGGTGGCGGCTTCCTGATGGGTATCTATTTCGATATGTGGCTGCTGCTGCTCATTCCGGTCATCGTCTTCGTCATGCAGCAGATGACCAAGCGAGACGAGATGATCTTCCGCATGCTCGGGTTACGCTGGATGATGCGGATGCGCGTGCGCAACCTGCAGCGCTATTCCGGCATGTGGGTGTTCTCGCCGAATGAGTACAGGAAAGAGGTGCCGGGCGCCAAGCGCTAGCTTGGAATCCGGCATCGGGTCTCGGCCCCATGCACGACGCCTGTGTCGTGCATGGGGTTGTTCGGTTTTTCGTGTCGACGCGCGATGGCTTGTCTGAGCGAGGTCGGCAGTTCCCGGGGTATGCGCGCCGGGCCTTGGCAAGACGAAACGGATTCTGAGTCACTTCATTATGTTCATCCCGGATACTTCGATCAGCGAGTTCATTTCCATCTCCACGCATGTGGCGCCGTCCGTGCTGAAGACGACGGGAGGAGATTTCATGCTGGTCTGGCACTTGGGCGGGCTTCCGTTCGTGGGCCGCGAAGAGTGGGAGATCGAACACCGTCACAACACCTTCAATCGCATGCTGCAGACGCTGCGTGCCCCGGATTTCGCCAATGTGGCGTTCTGGGTGCACGATGTGCGCCGCCGTCGTCGCATCAAGAACGAGGGCAAGTTCCAGCAGGCCTTCAACCAGGATTTGTCGGACCAGTATTACGGCGCCTTGTCGTCGCAGAAGATCATGCAGAACGAGTTGTACATGACCATGATCTATCGCCCGGTGGTGACAGGTAAGCGTCTCATGGACAAGTCGTCGAGCATTCCGCAGTTGCAGTCCGAGCAGGACCAGGCGATCGCCAAGGTTCTCGAACTGGCAGGCAACGTCGAAGCCGTGCTGAAGGATTATTCGCCGTACCGGCTTAGCATGTACGAGGCCACCAATGGCGTGGTGTTCTCCGAGACGCTGGAGTTCTTCGGTTATCTGATCAATCGCATCGACGAGCCGGTACCGGTGCTGCAGGCGCCGGTGCCCGCCTATCTGCCGGTCAGCAAGCACATGTTCGCCAACAAGACCGGCGACTTCGTGATCAAGACCCCGGAGGGTGTCAATCATTTCGGTGCCATTCTGAACATCAAGGAATACACCGACGGAACCTATCCCGGCATCCTCAATGGCCTGAAGTATCTCGACTTCGAGTATGTGGTGACCCACTCCTTCAGCCCGATGGGACGGCACGATGCGTTGAAGGTGCTCGATCGCACCAAGGGCATGATGGTGTCCTCCGGCGACAAGGCGGTCAGCCAGATCCACGAGCTAGACCTGGCGATGGATCAGTTGTCGTCTGGCAACTTCGTCCTGGGCGAATATCACTTCACCATTGCCATCTACGCCGATACGCAGGAGAAGCTTTCGCAGCAGGTGGCGACCACCCGCGCGGAACTGTCCAATGCCGGTTTCGTCTCGACCAAGGAGGATCTGGCGGTCGCTTCCTCCTTTTACGCGCAGTTGCCTGGCAACTGGCGCTACCGCACGCGTATCGCCAATGTCAGCTCACTGAACTTCCTCGGTCTGTCGCCGCTGCACAACTTCGCCCAGGGCAAGCGCGAGAACAATCCGTGGGGCGAGTGCGTCACCACCTTGCAGACCACCAACGGCCAGCCGTACTACTTCAATTTCCACGCGACGCATCCGGCGGAGAACTCGCTCGGCGAGAAGGCGATCGCCAATACCATGGTGATCGGCAAGTCCGGTACCGGTAAGACCGCGTTGATCAACTTTCTGCTCAGCCAGGTGCAGAAGTTCGATCCGATTCCCACCATTTTCTTCTTCGACAAGGACCGCGGTGCCGAGATCTTCGTGCGTGCCTGCGGTGGCAATTACCTGGCGCTGGAGAACGGCAAGCCCACCGGCTTCAACCCGTTCCAGTGCGAGCGCACCGAGGCGAACGTGCAGTTCCTGGCCGACCTGATCAAGGTCCTCGCAGGCAAGATCGAGTACACCTCGCGCGAGGAGGAGGACATCTTCCGCGGCGTGGAGGGCATGCTCGACACGCCCATGCATCTGCGCAGCATGACCAACTTCCGCAAGAGCCTGCCCAACATGGGCGACGACGGTCTGTACGCGCGCATGCGCAAGTGGACGGCCGGCAACTCGCACGGCTGGGTGTTCGACAATCCGGTCGATACGATCGACCTGGAGAAGGCCAGCATCATCGGCTTCGACTACACCGACGTCATCGACAATCCGGAAGTGCGGGTTCCGGTCATCAACTATCTGCTGCATCGGCTGGAAGCCCTGATCGACGGCCGGCCGCTCATCTACGTGATGGACGAGTTCTGGAAGATCCTCGATGGCAAGGGCGGCCTGAAGGAATTCGCCAAGAACAAGCAGAAGACCATCCGTAAACAGAACGGCCTGGGTATCTTCGCCACCCAGAGCCCGGAGGATGCGCTTGCCAGCGACATTTCCGCGGCGCTGGTCGAACAGACCGCGACGATGATCCTGCTGCCCAATCCCAATGCCAGCAAGGAAGACTACATGGACGGCCTCAAGCTCACCGAGGCCGAGTACCAGGTCGTGGTCAGCCTGGACGAGCGCTCGCGCTGCTTCCTGGTCAAGCAGGGCCATGGATCGTCGGTGTGCCAGCTCAATCTGCGCGGCATGGACGATGCGCTGTCGGTCATCTCGGCGTCGACCGACAATATCGAAATCATGCACCAGGTGCTGGAGCGCAAGGCCAAGGAGCACGGCGTCGCGCCGGACGATCTGACGCCCGAGCAGTGGTTGAACGAGTTCTACGCACGTCGCAAGGGCTCCGGAAAATCGGGTCCTGCGAGGTCGGTGTCTTCGGATAATCGGGGGGCGGCGGCGGTCAGCTGACCGCTTCGCCCAGTCACGCGTGGCAATCTTCTACAAGATCTGTGTTGAGGTGTTTATGGACAAGATGACGAAAGTCTTTAGCCGTACAGGTGTCGTTGCTGCAATTGCGCTGCTCACGCTGTTGCCCGCTACTGCTTTTGCGCAGTGGAAAGTGATCGATAAGACGCAAATTGACGAGAATAAAGCCAATACAAAGACGCTGGATCAGAAGCTGGACAAGATCCGCGGGGATAACGAGGTCGGCAAGGCCGAGAAACAGAAGTCCAGTGGCGATGAGGTCGACAAGCCGAAGGAAAAGCTGGTCAAGGTCGACGACAACTACGGTGTGTCCGATTGTGCTAGCAAGACTGCTGGCACTCCGGTGTCAACTGAACAGCAGCAGACCTGCGAATTGATCCAGCGTACGCGTAACTCGCAGTTCAATTACATGGTGGCGATGTACGACATCACCGAAAAGCGGTTGCAGCGCCTGCGCGATCTGGAACAGCAGCGCGCGAAAATCAGCACGAACCAGATCGGCTTGCTGGAAGACAACACGAACAAGCTGATCGCGTTGCGGGCGCTGATGGATATCGATCGTCAGCAGATGGAAGCAGCGATGTTTGCCTACGAGAAGCGCTTGTCCTACCTGACCCAAGTACAGTCAGCTGGTGGTTGGGCCGCTATGCGCGGCAAGAAAGCGCCTTCCGCCACCAATACTGGTGGAGGTGGCAGCTTGTTCGATGCGTTTGCCGGCCTTAGCGACCTGGCCCAGACGATCGCCGCTGGAGCAGTGATGAAAGGGGCACTGGAGTTGGCTAAGTCGAAAAAGCCTGATGGCGACTATAAGTCTTTGAGTATTGAGAATTAGTCTGTGTTAAGTGCTGCTTGGTTAAAAGTGGCTTGATGGTGGTTTGGCTCAGTGATGAGCATGGCATTATGGAGCGGTCATGAATTTCTTGCAGAATTACGCTAATTACGAGTTCTTCAAAGCCATCAACAATTTTCTGCGAGATGAAATCGACTACTTCCAGTGGTCATTGCTCATTCGCATGTCCGATTGGGTTGCAGTGACCGCGCTGAGCGCGTTGACGCTTTGGATTCTGTTCAAGGGCTACCAAGTTGCGACTGGTCAATCGCGCGAGTCGGCCATGGAGTTGGTCGTCAAGTCGTTGCGGTCGGCGCTGATCATTGGTGTGGCCATGAGCATGGTGGCTGCGGCTCGGCCTGAAGGAATGAAAGGACTGTATTGGAGGCTGACCGATGGACTGAGCAGCGCGATCGTTTTCACGGTGACCGGTAGCTCACAGAGTCCCTATGAGGCAATCGACGACAATCTGGCGATGATGCAGATCGCCATGACAAGTATCGATCAGATCGACAGTGCTGGTAATCCGGACATCGAGAAGGAGAAGGATCGCGCGAGGTTGTTCAGTGGGATCGGAATGGCTGGTCCTGGAATCGTGGGCGGCTCGTTGTTGTTGCTGAACAAGTTGGCAATGGCACTGTTCATCGGCTTTGGGCCATTGTTCATTCTTTGCCTGCTATTTGATGCCACAAAGTCATTGTTCCAAAAGTGGTTGACTTATGGGATCGGCACGGTGTTCTCCTTGGGGGTGCTTAGCTTCACGGTTGGCTTGGCGACGAAAGTCGTCGCTGTGGTAGGTGCCGCGTTCTTAGCGAAGTGGGCTGTGTCGGGTGGTGCAACTGAGGGCGTCGGCAGCATGTCATTGCAGCAGGGTGGTATCGGTTTGGTATTGAGTACCCTAATCATTACTGCGCCACCTATGGCGGCTGCATTTTTCCAGGGCACGCTCGGCCAATTCTCTCCTTACTCTGGCTTTGGTCAGGTCGGACGGGATCCTGCGTCTGGTAGGCCTCGCGCGCCGCAGTCACCTGGTGGCGAATCGGCGTTTCGAGGAGGAGATTTCAATTCGTCTCAGTCCGTCACTCCTAATCACTCCACAAGGCAGGTTCAGTTTTCTTCTGACGCTTCTGGTCAAACAGGTGCCGGTAGGTACAGGCCGCAGGACGTCGTTTGATAATATGTTTGGAGGTGATGTTTTGAAGGCGATAGTCTTTGCTTCTTGCTTACTGCTCAGTCCGATGGCCTTGGCGCAAACTGCCTGCCCGTCGGGAGTGGCTCCTGGCAGTCCTCAATGTGGCCCGAGCCCCGGAGGCGAGGATGGGTCTGCGCGGTTGACGGGAGAGTGGATCAAGACGTGGGGGGCTATCGCACGTGCGTCCAGCGGAGATGTCGGAAGCAGCACTGGAAGGTTTTCGGAATCGGATGCTGAGGCCGGTGCGTTGGAAAGGTGTGCTGGCCTCGGAAATTCGGACTGCAAGGTTGTTTTTACCTACAAAAACCAGTGTGTTGCCGTTGTCCAAGGTCCTGATGGAACTGGGGTGGGGAAAATAGTGAGTGGCGCGACCGTGAGCGCCGCGAAGAAAGAAGCGCTGCGTCGCTGTAAAGAGGCTTCAGGTTCTGAGTGCACAGTCATAGGTACGGATTGCTCTAAGCCCTACTTCAGGGAATATTGATTTTCTTTTTGCGGTGTTGGATTTAACGAGTCCTGTTCATGGTGGACGCGTTTTTTCAAGTGATCACTTTCGCCATGTGTGAATACGTATGCAGGCACCGCTGAAATTCCTGCATCAACGCTACTCTAGCGCAGCGTTTCGCGTGCCCGTCGCACGCGCGATTTCTGCCCGAAGGGGGGCGTTGCATGTCTCAGGCTCCATGGTGGCGCGGTGCCGTCATCTATCAGATCTATCCGCGTAGCTTCCTCGACGCCAACGGCGACGGTATCGGCGATTTGCCGGGCATCGTGCGCAAGCTGGACTACATCGCGGCGTTGGGCGTGGATGCGATCTGGATCTCGCCGTTCTTCAAGTCGCCGATGGCCGATTTCGGCTATGACATCGCCGACTATCGTGAGGTCGATCCGCTGTTCGGCACCATGGCCGACTTCGATGCCCTGCTGGCCAAGGCGCATGCGCTGGGCCTGAAGGTGATGATCGACCAGGTGCTCAGTCACACCTCGGTGGAGCACGACTGGTTCAAGGAAAGCCGTCAGAGCCGCGACAATCCGAAGGCGGATTGGTACGTGTGGGCCGATGCGCGCGAAGACGGGGCGCCGCCCAACAACTGGCTGTCGATCTTCGGTGGCGTGGCGTGGCAGTGGGAACCGCGCCGCGGGCAGTACTATCTGCACAATTTCCTTGCCTCGCAGCCGGATCTGAACTTCCACAATCCGCAGGTGCAGCAGGCGACGCTGGACAACGTGGAGTTCTGGCTGGCGCGCGGTGTCGACGGCTTCCGCCTGGACGCGATCAATTTCTGCTTCCATGATCCGCAACTGCGCGACAACCCGCCCAAACCGCCGGAAAAGCGCGTCGGCCGCGGCTTCAGCCCGGACAATCCGTACGCCTTCCAGTACCACTACTACAACAACACGCAGGCGGAGAACCTGCCGTTCCTGCAGAAGCTGCGCAGCCTGCTCGACCGCTATCCGGGGACGGTAAGCCTGGGCGAGATCTCGTCGGAGGATTCGCTGGCGACCACGGCCGAATACACCCGCGCCGGGCACCTGCACATGGGCTACAGCTTCGAATTGCTGACCGACGATTTCAGCGCGGCCTACATCCGCGAGACGGTCTCGCGTCTGGAAGCGGCGATGACCGAAGGCTGGCCGTGCTGGGCGATTTCCAATCATGACGTGCAACGCGCGGTGACGCGTTGGGGGCAGGGTGCCGAGACGCCGGCCTTCGCGCGGCTGCTGATCGCGATGTTGTGTTCGCTGCGCGGCTCGGTCTGCGTCTACCAGGGCGAAGAGCTAGGCCTGGGCGAGGCAGAGGTGCCGTTCGAGGCGCTGCAGGATCCCTATGGCATCGCGTTCTGGCCGAACTTCAAGGGCCGCGATGGATGCCGGACGCCGTTGCCGTGGGATGCCAGCGAGCAAGCCGGTTTCAGCACGGGGACGCCTTGGTTGCCGATCGCGGCAGCGCATCGCGCACAATCGGTGGCGGCACAGGAGGCCGACCCGCAGTCGGTCCTGCATGCGATTCGCCAGTTCCTGGCCTGGCGCAAGCGCCATCCGGCCTTGCGTGAGGGCGACATCGTCTTCCACGAGACGGCCGAGCCCGTGCTGATGTTCCAGCGTCGCCACGCCGCGCAGCGCTTGCTGCTGGCGTTCAATCTGTCCGCCGAGGCCGCCGACGTGGCGCTGCCTGAGGGCAGCTGGCAGGCGCTGCAGGTGCCGGGCGTGGTCGCGGGTGCGGTCGAAGAGCGCTTGCGTTTGCCCGGCTATGCGATGGTGTGCCTGCAGGGCGCGTGAGCGGGACCAAGTGATCGCTGCGACGGCCGCGTCGCATCCTGCTGTGTGGCTACGGCATTGCCGAGATGGTGTTTGTGAGAGACAGTCCGGCGTGCACTGCGTCGGATAGGCCGCATGCATACCACCGACGTGGGCGCTTGTTGGACGACAAGGATCGCTCTGGAAGTTCAGTGTCCGTAGTAAGCATGTTGCGGTGACCACGCCACGCCGTCTTCGCGGTTTGGCGTGCCCGGTAATCAGGGCACGCGTCGTCGCCGACAATCACGCCGTCCTGGAACCAAGGCCAGCTCGGAGACTTGCCTTGCTGGCCCACACAACAGACTGCTGCGTCGCTGTCGCTCTTGCTGCCGGCTAGCCGACGCGGCCACGAATCCGCCGTCATCGCTGCGCTTGTGTCCATCGCGGCAATGTCACCATGTCTGCACGCCAGCCCTTGTGTTCTGAAACGCCGCTTTTCCAGCGACGCCACCTGGTCTCGATCTTGCGGCCTCCTGGCTGAGACCCATCTTTGAAGATGGTGCTGCTCACCTCGGTCAGCTGCCGCAGTATCGATTTGGCGCGGATGCATGGTCCGTGGCGCGGCCGGGCCGACCAGTTCGGAGTTCAGCAATGAATGTCCAGGCATGGCGCTTTCTGGCACGCAGAGGGCTTGGGCCATGCACTCCTGAAGTGCAGATCTTTTTCGGCGACGCGGCCATTCCGCGCGCTCGCGGCTTTTTTGTCGGGAACTTCGCGGACGCGGCGAGATCTCCATCAGTTCGCGCGCGATCGCTTTCTGTAGATCTTCTTGCAGGCGAAAGGGCTGGTGTGCGCCCTTCAGGCCGCTCGTCTTGATCCCGATCGGCAAACCAGATCGCCAACGCTGCTCGATCCTGATCTCATCGTTTTCTCTCTGGTCACCCCGGCATTTGACGCAACCGTCCGTGGCAACCGCCCCAACGAAAACGCCCGCCGGTTGCGCCGGCGGGCGTCGTCTGCAGCCTCTACGCGGGACTCAGAACTTGTAGTTCACGCCCAGCATGTAGGTGCGTCCCCATTCGACGTACTCCAGCGGGCGATCCTTGGTGCCGGCGTAGGTGCGGTAGGGCGAGTTGGTCAGGTTGCTCGCCTGCAGCAGCAGGCTCAGCCCGGCCAGGCTGCTGCCGTCGGCGAAGGTATAGCTGACCTGCGCGTCGGTGACGTTCTCGCCGACCACGTAGCGCAGCGTGCGGTTGCCGTTGAAGTTGCCGATCTCGCCGATGAAGTCCGAGCGCCGCCGCTGGCTGACGCGTGCCTCGAAGCCGTTGCGCTCGTAGTAGGCGGTGAAGTTGTACACGCGCTTGGACAGGCCGGGCAGGTCGATCGGCGCCGAGCCCACGCTGGAGGCGCTTTCGGGATCGACGATCTTGATGTCGCTGTCGTTGAACGTGGCACTGGCCTGGATGCCGAAGCCGCGCAGGCTGTCGGTGAACATGTCCAGCGGAAGCGAGGCGGTCAGCTCGAGCCCGCGCAGGGTGCCGCCCTTGCCGTTCTGCGGCGAGGAGAAGGTACCGGTGGTCTGCACCGGCACGGTCATGTTGGGCGGCCGCACGTAGCTGGCGAGCAGGGCGGAGAAGTCGTAATCGTCGCGCGATTGCGTGTAGATGTAGCTCTTCAGGTCCTTGTAGAACACCGCGGCGGCCACGTAGGCCTTCTCGCCGAAGTACTTCTCGTACGACAGGTCCAGCGCGTTGGCACGCCACGGGTCGAGCAGGGGATTGCCGCCGCTGCCGCCGGGCTTGCCGGTGGAGGTGTCCACGCCGAAATCCAGGCCGGCACGCATCTGGTCCACGCGCGGCCGCGCCACCTGCTTGGCCGCGGCGAAGCGCAGGGTCTGCTGGTGCGGGAACAGGAAGGCCAGGTTGAGGCTCGGCAGCCAATCGTTGTACGTCTTGCCGGCGTCGATCGGCAGCACGTTCTGGCCGGCCGGACGGGACTGGTCGAAGTAGCTGGACTGCGAGCTCTGGTCGGCGTGCTGCAACTGCACGCCGATGTTGCCGCGCACGCCGACCTCGCCGATGTCGGTATTGATGTTGGCGCGGAGCCAGGCCGTGGTGATCTTCTCCTGCACCGTCCACGACTTCGGAATGAGGTAGTCCAGGTTGGTGACCGGGTTGAAGGTCATGTAGCGCGAGACCGCCGCCGGCACGTTCCAGGCCGGGATGGTGCCGATGCCAGCGAAGCCGAGGTTGACCGGGTCGTACTGCAGATCGCTGGCGATGCTGGTGTCGCCTTGCGCGCCGAGCAGGATGTTGCCTTCGGCCTGGGTCTTCTGCTTGCGGCGGTCGGCGTAGTTCACGCCCACGTCGATGTCCGAGAACCAGGTCAGCGCCTGCGGCGCGGGCAGCGTCGCCGCCAGGCGGCCGCCCTTCAGCCGGTCTTCGACCTCCGGCACCTTGCCGTAGCCGGAGCCGTAGATGGTGTTGGTCAGGAACAGGTTGTTCGGGTCGGAGTAGTCGCGGCCGGGTGTGATCTGCGAGAAGCCGTTTGGATGGACGGCGATACCGATCGAATCGAACTGCGGTCGCGGGATCAGCTGCAGGTTGTTTTCGAGGTTCAGTTCGTCGCGGGTGGCCTTGGAGTAGTTCAGGTCGGCCATTAGCCGGACGCTCCCCAGGTTGAACTCGTTGTTCCAGCCGAACGCGTCGATTTTGTCCTTGCGCTTGTTGTACATGCCACGGACAAGCGGATAGGCGTTGTTGATGGTGCCGCGGGTGAAGGTGCCATCGGCGTTGCGGCTGACATTGGTGAACACCGGGAGGATAGATGCCGGGTTGTTCGGATCCTCGCCATTGCCGCTGAGACTCAGCTCGAACTGATTGGCGGTATCGATCTGTTCGGCTTCGGTATGGAACGCATCGAAGGTGCTGGTCCAGGTGTTGGATGGCCGGAATTGCACGGTCGCCATCACGCCATCGCGCTTGTTGTTGCCGGTACGGCGCAATGCCTTGATGCCGTCCGAGAAGAAGGTGCCTTGCGGAACGCCGCGGCGCTCGCCCTTGTCGGTTTTCTCGGTCGTCCACGGCTCGTACAGGCCGACCTGATTTTCCTGGATGGGCATGTCGCTGTGGGCATAGCCGATCGAGAAGCCCAGGGTGTTGTCCAGGAACTGGTCGATGTAGCTGGCGCTGAAGCGGTTGCCGAAGGCGTCGACGTTGGCGGCCTTGCCGAGCGAGCTCTTCTGCAGGCGGCCGCTGACGGCGATCACCCGGTCCGGAAAGCTCAGCGGACGCACGGTCTGCATGTCGATGGTGCCGGACAGGCCCTGGCCGACCAGGCCGGCGTCGGGCGTCTTGTACACTGTCACGCCGTTGACCAGTTCCGAGGGATACTGGTCGAACTCGACGCTGCGGTTGTCGCCGGTGCTGACCACTTCGCGGCCGTTGAGCAGGGTAGTGGCGAAGTCGGGCGACAGGCCGCGCACGCTGATCACCTGGGCGCGGCCGGCGACGCGCTGCGCGGCCAGGCCGGGCAGACGCCCGAGCGATTCGGCGATGCTCACGTCCGGCAGCTTGCCGATGTCCTCGGCCGAGATCGCTTCGACGATGGACGTCGAGTCCTGTTTGATCGCGATGGCGTTCTCGATGCCGCGGCGGATGCCGGTCACCTGGACCTTGTCCAGTTCGGTGACCGGATCGTTGGATGTGGTGGCGGTGGTATCGGACTGTGCAGCAGCCAGCATCGGCGTCATCGCGACGGCCAGCGCCAGCGTCAGCGCGTTGCGCTTGTGGTTCAACATTTTCCCCTCCCAGGCAATGTTGTCTTGCGAATGTCTGAACCGGCGAGGCGGCCGGATGTGCGTGTCGCGCAGCCGCAGGGCGGTGTCGCGATTGCGCTGTATGGTAGACACGCGGCTTCGTCGCGAACGTCCGCTGCATACGTATTCACTGGCCTGCATCGCATTGGAAGCGCTTTCAGGATCGCAATGTCGTGCGCGCGCCGCTACGCCGGTGCCGCGGCGAGCATGCGCGTGCTTCATGCAACTGACGTCGTGCTGCATGCACATTCGGGTGCTGCACTGAGAGTGATGCCAGGGAGTACGCCGGCATGCTGACGTCGGGCGAGCTCGCAGATGGCGCGACATGGTTTGGCGGAAGCGGCGCGCCGCGCGCCGCTGACCTGCCGCGCACGATGGCGCGGCGCCGCAGAGGCGAGCGCCGTGATCCGGCATGGCGAGTGTATGCCTCCGCCGCTGTGCTGCTGGCGGTGCCGCGTGCCGCATGGTGGTGCGTCAGCGCGATGCCGCCGTGCCAGCGGAGGCCGGCGCCGGGTCCAGCGGCACGAAACGGATCGCCTGCCCGCCGCCGGGTGCCAGCTTCACCTGCAACTGATCGCGGCTGGTGACCACGCGCTGCTCGCGCACGAAGTCGAACGGATTGTGCTGGTAATCGGCGGCGTCGCCGTCGCGGTAGATCTCGGCGCGATAGCGCATGCCCGGTTCGAGGAAGCCGAGCGCGATCGGCAGCACGCGGCCGTGTTCGTCGGTGATGCTGCCCAGGAACCAGTCGCGGCTGTGGCGGTCCTTGCGCACGATGGTCACGTAGTCGCCGATCTCGCCGTCGAGCACGCGGCTGTCGTCCCAGTCCACCGCCACGTCCTCGATGAAGCGGAAGGCGTCGCGGTGCTGCAGGTAGTGCTCGGGCAGGTCGGCCGCCATCTGGATCGGGCTGTACAGGGTCACGTACAGCGCCAGTTGCCGTGCCAGCGTGCTCGGAATCGCGCGTCCGCCGCGGCCCGTCAGGCTGAGAATGCCGGGGGTGTAGTCCATCGGTCCGGCCAGCATCCGGGTGAACACCAGGTTCACTTCGTGCTCCGGCGGGTTCGGCGGCTCGCCCCAGGCGTTGTACTCCATGCCGCGCGCGCCTTCGCGCGAGAGCCAGTTAGGGTAGGTGCGACGCAGGCCGGTGTCCTTGATCGGCTCATGGGCGTTGACCGACAGGTGGCGCTTGGCGGCTTCCTCCACCACCTTGAGATGGTGGCGGGCCATGAACTGGCCGTCGTGCCATTCGCGCAACAGCGGGCCGCCGGCGGGATTGCGCCGGTCTACCTGTCCGTCGTCGCAGACGTAGCCGGTCTTGAAGGTGTCCACGCCCAGTCGTGCATATAGATCCAGCGCCGCATCGAGCTGGTCTTCGTAGTGCTCCACCGCGCAGCCGGTCTCGTGGTGACCGATCAGGTGCACACCCTTCTTCGCCGCGTAGGCGCTGAGCGCATCGATGTCGAAGTCCGCGGTGGCGTGGGTGAAGTCGAAGTCGTCGCCGTTGCCGACCCAGTTGCCGTCCCAGCCGGGGTTCCAGCCTTCGACCAGCACGCCACGAAAGCCGTGCGCCGCGGCAAAGTCGATGTAGCGGCGGGTGTTGGCGGTGGTGGCGGCATGCCTGGGGCCGCGCGCCCAGGTTTCCTGATTCAGGTGCATCGACCACCACACGCCGATGTACTTGGCCGGGTGCACCCAGCTCACGTCGCCCAGCGCGTTGGGTTCGTTGAGATTGAGGATCAGGTTGGAATCGACCAGGCCGCCGGCGGTGTCGCTGATCTGCAGCGTGCGCCACGGCGTGTCGAAGGGCGGGGACCGGCGCACCTTCCAGCCTTCCGCCGACGGCGACAGTTGCGCATGCAGGCGCTGGCCTTCGCCGCGGCGCAGCCACATGCCGGCGTAGTCGACCAGGGCGGCCTCGTGAATCGCCAGGTGCAGGCCGTCCTGGCTGCGCAGGGTGAACGGCGTGTGCGCCAGCGGCACTTCGCGCAGCGGGGTGCGCCGGTACAGGTATTCGTAGTGGATGGGGGCGCCGGCAGGAATCCACCAGGCGGTGGCCTCGGGGACTATGTCGAACTCGGTCAGTCCTCGTCGACGATCGCCTCCTGCATTCCCGCCTGCTGCGGAAAGCTGTAGCGAAAGCCGAGCCCGTCGTCGTAGACGCGGAACACCACCGCGAAGCGGCGCTGGCGGCCGCCGCGCTCGCCCAGCTCCACGCGCAGCTCGTTGTAGTGGTTGCGCACGTAGCGGCGCTCGCCCCATGGCTGTTCCCAGGTCTCGTCGACGCTGCGGCTGTGCTGGTCCAGCACCGCCAGGTCGCGATCCAGCGCGCCGTCGCGCAACTGAAAGCCAAGCCGCGATTCGCCGATCACCGCCTCGCCCAGTCGCTGCACGCGATAGCTGGGGCGGCCTTCGTCCAGTTGCAGGGAGACGCGCAGGATCTTGCCCGGCGAGTCCACGCGGGCCACCGTCTGCGGCGCGGCGTGCAGGCATGGCGCAACGCACCACAACACGCTCGCCAGCAACGACGGTAGACGCAGGCGCGACAGGACCTCAAACAGCGGCATCTCCCCTCCCAGGGCGACCGTGGCATCGCAACGACTATAGCGAGGCGGTTCCTGGCCGCTGGAGGCCCATACGATGAATACGTATGCAACTGCACGCGCCACGGTGCCGCCCGTCTACCATGTCCGCAGCGCCCCCGCGATGCGGAGGCGGCGACCGCAGCGCCGGCGTGCCGGCCTGCGCTTCCACCATGCAGGCAAAGAGGGAGGGAGGTCGATCGGTGCGAGCCGGTCTGCCGCTTCGATGCTGAAGATGATTTGCTTGGCCGCCACCTTGGGTGCTGCGGCGTCGGCGTCTGCTGGACAGGCGTCATTGCAGTTGCGTGGCCAGACCGCGCAGGCCGAGGTCACTGCCGACGGCGGTTTCGTGCTGCACGCGGCCCAAGGCACACGCACGGTGCCGGCACAGCCGCTGCGCAGCGAGACCGACAGTCCGTTGTTCGATGCGCTGTTCGCGCTGGCGCAGCAGGAGCTGCACGACGACCAGGTGCAGGCGATCCGCGACCCGGCGTTCGATCACGGCAAGCCGTTGCCGTGCGATTGCTACCAGACCGGCGAGCGCTGGCCCTACGTGTGGACCCGCGATGTCAGCTATGCCGCGGACCTGGCCCTGGCGCGGCTGGATCCCGAGCGCACGCGCCGCTCGCTGCGCTTCAAGCTGTCGCCGATGCGCGGCACCGACGCGCTGCCGGGGCTGTTCGTGGCGCAGGACACCGGCTCCGGCGGCAGTTGGCCGGTGAGCAGCGACCGGGTGGTGTGGTTCCTGGCTGCGCGCCACCTGCTGGACGATCCGGCCTTCGCCGCCGACACCCGTGCCGCACTCACTGCCACGCTGGCGCAGGATCGCGCGTTCGCGTTCGACCCGCGCATCGGCCTGTACCGCGGCGAGACCTCGTTCCTGGACTGGCGCGAGCAGACCTATCCGGCCTGGACCCGCGAGGATGTCGGCTTCATCGCCAGTTCCTTCGCGCTGTCCACCAACGTGCTGCATTACCAGGCGCTGCGCCTGGGCGAGCGTCTGGCCCGGGAGCAGGGTGATGCACAGGCGGCCGCGCGCTACGCCGGCTGGGCCGACGCGCTGCGCCAGGCGATCGCGCAGCGTTTCTGGCGCGAGGACCGCGGTACCTACGTCGGCTACATCGGCACCGCCGAACACCCGGTGCGCTACGAACGCTACGATCTGCTGGGCCTGTCGCTGGCGGTGCTGGCCGACGTACTGCCGGCCGCGCGCGCGCGCCAGGCGCTGGCCCGCTATCCCGCGGTGGAGGCGGGCAGTCCGGTGGTGTGGCCGCAGCAGCGCGACGTGCCCATCTACCACAACCGGGCCATCTGGCCGTTCGTCAGCGCCTATGCGCTGCGCGCGGCGCGGCAGACCAACGACAGCGCGCGCATCGACCTGGAAGTGCGCTCATTGCTGCGCGGCGCCGCGCTGGCCGGCTCGAACATGGAGAACTACGAGTTCCTGAGCCAGGCCGCACATGTGGACGACGGCCCGCTCAGCGGCCCGGTGGTCAATTCACCGCGGCAGTTGTGGTCGGTGGCCGGCTACCTGGCGATGGTGATGGAAGGCGTGTTCGGCGTGGAGGACGACGGCCGCGTGCTGCCCAAGCTGCCGACCAGCCTGGTGCCCATGCTGTTCGGCGAGCGCCAGGAGATTGCGTTGCAGCTGAAGGACCGCCGGATCGTGCTGCGCCGGCCGATGCAGCTGCAGGGCGACCTGCTGGTCGCCGGCAAGACCCACAGCCAGAACGGCGTCATCACCATCGACTTGGTGGCACGCCACAGCGGAAGTGCGCCCTTGCAGATGCTGACGGCAGAAGACGCCTTCGCGCCGCTGGCACCGCCGGCACCGCAGGTGCGGCGCGAGACCGGGGGCTGGCGTGTGCAGGCGGCTGCGGACACGGTGTTGTACGTCGATGGGCAGGCACGCACGGGCAGCGCCGACGGCGCGCTGCTGCCGCTGGCCGAGCGCGTCCAATGCCTGAGTCTCACCCGGAAGGGTGTGCGTTGGGAGTCGTTGCACAGCCCCACTGTCTGCGTCGGCAACGTCGCTCGCGTGGAGGGCGCCGACGGTTGGACGTGGACCGCGCCGCACGATGGCGCCTACCGGCTGAGCCTGCGTTACGTCAACGCGCATGGTCCGATCAACACCGGCGTCACCGCCGCGGTCAGACGCCTGCAGGTGCAGTGCGGCGCCGCGCCAGCACGGTCGCAACCGCTGGTGATGCCGCACAGCGTCGGCGAGCAGACCTCAACGGCAGCGCTGTTCGCGCTGCAGGCCGGGCAACGTTGCGTCGCGCGGCTGCTGCCGGCGGCAAACATGAGCGCATTGCAGCACTTCGCGCGCTACACCGGTGGCCAGGGCGGCGCCGATGGCGTGGTCAATGCCGCCGATGTCGCCACGCTGCTGATCGCGCCGGCCGGCCCGATCGAGGAGCGACCATGAGCACCGTGCCACGCGCCAAGCCGGCGCTGTCGTTCTGGCAGATCTGGAACATGTGCTTCGGCTTCCTCGGCATCCAGTTCGGCTTCGCGCTGCAGAACGCCAATGCCAGCCGCATCTTCCAGACCCTCGGCGCGGACATGGACCAGGTGCCCGGACTGTGGATCGCCGCGCCGCTGACCGGCCTGATCGTGCAGCCGATCGTCGGTTACCTGTCCGACCGCACCTGGAACCGCTTCGGCCGGCGCCGCCCGTACTTCATGGTCGGCGCGCTGTTCACCACGTTGGCCCTGCTGGTGATGCCGAACTCGCCGGCGCTGTGGGTGGCGGCCGGGACGCTATGGGTGCTGGACGCCTCGATCAACATCTCGATGGAGCCGTTCCGCGCCTTCGTCGGCGACCAGTTGCCGACGCGCCAGCGCGCCACGGGCTATGCGATGCAGAGCTTCTTCATCGGTGTCGGCGCGGTGGTGGCGAGCATGCTGCCGTGGCTGCTGGCGCACTGGGGCGTCAGCAACACCGCCGGCCCCGGGGAGGTGCCGGCGACGGTGCGCTACGCGTTCTATGTCGGCGGCGCGGTGCTGTTCTTGTCCATCGGCTGGACCGTGCTGCGCACCCGCGAGTATCCGCCCGAAGATCTGCACGGCAGCGACGTCGTCACCGCGGACGCAGCGGCGCAACCGCGCCGTGTCGATGGCGCCGCTGCGCTGTGGTGCGCGGTAGGCATTGCCGGCGCGGTTGCCATCGCCTGGTGCCGCGGCGACCGCATGCTGTACGTGCTGGCCGGCCTGTGCATCGCTTACGGCGTGCTGCAGGGCGTGGCGCCGCGCCTGCGTCGCGGACACATGCTGGCGGCGATCGTCTGCGACCTGCAGACCATGCCGCGGGCGATGCGGCGCCTGGCCGGAGTGCAGTTCTTCTCCTGGTTCGCGTTGTTCGCGATGTGGATCAACACCACCGCTGCGGTCACCCAGACCCACTACGGCACCCAGGACGTCACCTCGGCCGCCTACAACGAGGGCGCCAACTGGGTCGGTGTGCTGTTCGCCGCCTACAACGGCTTCGCCGCACTGGCCGCGATCGCCATTCCGCTGCTGGTGCGCGCCTGCGGGCTGCGCGTGAGTCATCTGCTGAATCTGTGCCTGGGCGCGGCCGGCCTGCTGTCGTTCCTGTGGATCCGCGATCCGCAGTGGCTGTTGCTGTCGATGGTCGGGGTGGGCTTCGCCTGGGCCTCGATCCTGTCGTTGCCCTACGCCTTGCTGTCGGACAGCGTGCCGGCGGCGAAGATGGGCGTGTACATGGGCATCTTCAATTTCTTCATCGTGATCCCGCAGTTGGTCGCGGTCAGCGTGCTGGGCTTCGTGCTCACGCACTGGCTCGGCGGCAGGCCGCTGTACGCGCTGGCGATCGGCGGCGGCAGCCTGCTGGTGGCGGCGCTGTGCGTGCTGTGGGTGCCGTCGGATTCGGGAGCGAACGCATGATCGATCGGATGTCGCTGTTGGCGCTGGCCCTGCTGGGTGCCTGCGCTGGGTCGGCGCAGGCCCAGGCGCCTGCACAGGAGGAGTTCTACGGCACGCTGGAGCCGTTCGCCAGCGAGGCGGTGTACTTCGTGGTCACCGATCGCTTCGTCAACGGCGATCCCGGCAACGATCATCGTGACCAGGGCGGTGCGCATCGCACCTTCGACATTCCGATCCCGGCGCCGCCGGGCGAGAGCGACAACATCGGCTACCTCGGCGGCGACTTCAAGGGCGTGGTCGACAACGCCGGCTACATCCGCGACCTGGGCTTCGGCGCGGTGTGGATCACCCCGATCGTCGACAACCCGGACGAGGCCTTCACCGGCGGCAAGCCGATCACCTGGGGCAGCTCGCTGAGCGACCGTGGCAAGACCGGTTACCACGGCTACTGGGGCGTCAATTTCTACAAGCTCGACGAGCATCTGCCGAGCCCCGGTCTGGATTTCGCCGGCTTCACCCAGGCGATGCACGCGCAGCAGTTGAAGGTGGTGCTGGACATCGTCGGCAATCACGGCTCGCCGGCCTGGACCATGCCCAAGCGGCAGCCGATGTTCGGCCAGGTGTTCGACCGCGACGGCAAGCTCATCGCCGATCACCAGAATCTGCCGCCGTCCAAGCTGGACCCGGCGCACAACCCGCTGCACGCGTTCTACAACACCGGCGGCAACCTGGCGCAGTTGTCCGATTTCAACGAGCGCAACCCGGCGGTGATGGAGTACCTGGTCGGCGCCTATTCGCAGTGGCTGGGGCAGGGCGCCGATGCGTTCCGGATCGACACCATCGGTTGGATGCCGGACAGCTTCTGGCACGAGTTCGTGCGCCGCATCCGCGCGCAGCGCCCGGGCATGTTCATGTTCGGCGAGGACTTCGACTACAACGCGCACAAGATCGCCGGCCATACCTGGGCCAGCAACGCCGGCGTCAGCGTGCTGGATTTCCCGCTCAAGCAGGCACTGTCAGCGACCTTCGGCCACGCCCAGCGCGGCTACGAAACGCTGCAGCCGGCGCTGTACCTGGAACGCGGCCCGTACGCCAATCCGTACGAGCTGATGACCTTCTACGACAACCACGACATGGCGCGGCTGGACGCCAGCGACGCCGGCTTCATCGACGCGCACAACTGGCTGTTCACCGCGCGCGGCATCCCGGTGATCTACTACGGCTCGGAGACCGGCTTCATGCGCGGCCGCGCCGAGCATGCCGGCAACCGCAACTACTTCGGCCAGGCGCGGGTGAACGCGGCGCCGAGCAGTCCGATCTTCGCGCCGCTACGGCGCATCGCCACGCTGCGCCAGCGTAGCCCGGCGTTGCAGCGCGGCCTGCAGCTCAACCTGCAGCTGTCCGGCGACGAGGCGGTGTTCTACCGGGTGTTCCAGCATGCGGGCAGCACTCAGACCGCGCTGGTGCTGCTGAACAAGAGCGACGCGCCGCGCACGCTGGAAGTGCGCCGCTATCTGCAGCCCGGCACCTGGCACGACGGCTTCGACGGCAGCGCCACCGAGGTGACCGATGCGCTGCGCGCCGAGGTGCCGGCACATGGCGTGCGCGTGTTCCTGTCCGATGCGCCGATCGTGCGCCCGGACCTGCGCGCGCGGCTGCGCTGGCTGATGGCGGCCAAGGACGGCGTCGCGCCGACGCCGTAAACGCGGTGCTGCCGGTCGGCGTCAGCGCCGGCCGTCGGCGCGTCGGCGCCCGAGCAGGGCTCAGTTGCGCAGCAGCGACGAGCCGCGCAGCGCCAGCGTCACCGGCAGGGTGCGGCTGCTCACCGGCTGCCCGGCGATCTGCGCCAGCAGGGTGTCCACCAGTACCGCACCGGCCAGCTTGGTGTCCTGCTGCACCGTCGACAGCGCCGGATCGACGCTGGCGGCGACCGGGATATCGTCGAAGCCGGCCAGGGCCACGTCCTCGGGCACGCGCAGGCCATGCTCGCGCAAGGCCTTCAGTGCGCCGATGGCGATCAGGTCGCTGGCGGCGAACAGTGCATCGAAGCGCTCGCCGCGGCCGAGCAGGGCCAGGGCGGCCTCGTAGCCGGATTGCTCGGTGGTGATCGCATCGACCTGCAGCGCCGGCGTGGCGTCGGCGCCGGCCGCGCGCAGCGCCTGTAGATGGCCGCGGTAGCGTTCCAGGAATTCGGGGTAATGGTTGGAAGCGTCGCCGAGGAAGGCGATGCGGCGGCGGCCCTGCGCCAGCAGGTGCGCGGTGATGTCGTGCCCGCCCTGGAAGTTGTCGCTGCCGATCGACACCCCCGGCTGCCCGGGCAGCACCGCGCCCCAACGCACGAAGTGCGTGCCCTGGTCGACCAGGTGCTGCAGCCGTTGCTGCGCCTGCAGGTAGTCGCCATAGCCGAGCAGGATCAGCCCGTCCGCCTTCTGGCTATCGCCATAGTCTGCGCGCCAGTTGTCCGACAACTGCTGGAACGACACCAGCAGGTCGTAGCCATGGCGGGCGCAGGCGCGGGTGATCGAGCCCAGCATCGAGTGGAAGAACGGGTTGATCAGCGAGTCGTCGGTGGTCGGGTCTTCGAAGAACAGCAGCGCCAGGGTGCCGGCGTTGCGCAGGCGCAGGCTGGAGGCGTGCTTGTCGACCTTGTAGTTCAGCTCGCGCGCGATCGCCAGGATCTTGCGCCGGGTCTGCTCGTTGACCGCGGGACTGCCGCGCAGCGCGCGCGAGACCGTGGGTTGCGACACGCCTGCCAGGTAGGCGATGTCCAGCGATGTGGCCTTGCCTTTGATGACGGCGCGTCCGGGTGCGGGGAAAACGTCGGCGAAGCATGCCATGGCACCCGCTGGAGCTCTTGCTGCGGCGCAGCGAAGACCTCGGGCGCGCACCAGGAATGACCGTTTTGGTAAACGGCCGCAATTACCATTTTGGTAAAAGCTGGTTTACCATTCTTGTCTATCGACCTGATCCGGACATGGGTGGCCCGCGGCGACGCCGGCCGAGCGTGCGACATGAGCACTACCACCGCCCTCGCTTGAGTTCCCGCCCAAGGCTGTCCGAGCAGGCGCCCTTGTGGCGCCTTCTTTCTGTCCCGCGCCCAGGCTGGCCTGCCGCCGAGGTGGCGCGGACGTCATCCCCCCGTTTCCCTTTCCGCCGACTCCCATGATCACGATCACGCTCCCCGACGGCAGCCGCCGCGAATTCGAACACCCCGTCAGCCCCATGGACGTGGCCCAGTCCATCGGCCCCGGCCTGGCCAAGGCGACCATCGCCGGTCAGGTCGATGGCCGCCTGGTCGACGCCTGCGACCTCATCGACCACGACGCCAGCCTGCGCCTGATCACCGCCAAGGACGCCGAGGGCGTGGAGATCATCCGCCACTCCTGCGCGCACCTGGTCGGCCACGCGGTCAAGCAGCTGTATCCCGAGGTCAAGATGGTGATCGGTCCGGTCATCGCCGAAGGCTTCTACTACGACATCTACAGCGAGCGCCCGTTCACCCCCGAGGACATGGCGGCGATCGAGAAGCGCATGCAGGAGCTGATCGCGCAGGACTACGACGTGATCAAGAAGGTCACCCCGCGCGCCGAGGTCATCGAGCTGTTCAAGCAGCGCGGCGAGGACTACAAGCTGCGCCTGATCGAGGACATGCCCGACGACGTCACCGCGATGGGCCTGTACTACCACCAGGAATACGTGGACATGTGCCGCGGCCCGCACGTGCCGAACACGCGCTTCCTCAAGGCCTTCAAGCTGACCCGCATCTCCGGCGCCTACTGGCGCGGCGACGCCAAGAACGAGCAACTGCAGCGCATCTACGGCACCGCCTGGGCCGACAAGAAGCAGCTCGAGGCCTACATCCTGCGCATGGAGGAGGCCGACAAGCGCGACCATCGCAAGATCGGCAAGCAGCAGGACCTGTTCCACCTGCAGGAAGAGGGCCCGGGCCTGGTGTTCTGGCACCCCAAGGGCTGGTCGATCTGGCAGGTGGTCGAGCAGTACATGCGCAAGGTCTACCGCGACAGCGGCTACGGCGAGGTGCGCTGCCCGCAGATCCTGGACGTGTCGCTGTGGCAAAAGTCCGGCCACTGGGACAACTACCAGGACAACATGTTCTTCACCGAGTCGGAGAAGCGCACCTACGCGGTCAAGCCGATGAACTGCCCCGGCCACGTGCAGGTGTTCAACCAGGGCCTGCACAGCTACCGCGACCTGCCGATCCGCTACGGCGAGTTCGGCGCCTGCCATCGCAACGAGCCCTCCGGCGCGCTGCACGGCATCCTGCGCGTGCGCGGCTTCACTCAGGACGACGGCCACATCTTCTGCACCGAGCAGCAGATCGAGGCCGAGGTCACCGCCTTCCACCAGCAGGCGCTGAAGGTATACGGCGACTTCGGTTTCGACGACATCCAGATCAAGATCGCCCTGCGCCCGGAAAAGCGCCTCGGCGACGACGCCACCTGGGACAAGGCCGAGGCCGCGCTACGCGCCGCGCTCGGTGCCTGCGGGGTGGAGTGGCAGGAACTGCCGGGCGAGGGCGCCTTCTACGGCCCGAAGATCGAGTACCACCTGAAGGACGCGATCGGCCGCACCTGGCAGCTCGGCACCATGCAGGTGGATTTCATGATGCCCGGCCGCCTCGGCGCCGAGTACGTGGACGAGCATAGCCAGAAGAAGCATCCGGTCATGCTGCACCGGGCCATCGTCGGGTCGATGGAGCGGTTCATCGGTATCCTGATCGAGCATCACGCCGGCATGTTCCCGGCCTGGCTGGCGCCGGTGCAGGCCGTGGTCATGAACATCACGGACGCGCAGGCAGACTATGTAGACAACGTGCGGAAACTCCTTGCAAATCAAGGCTTCCGCATCGAGGCCGATTTGCGGAACGAAAAAATCGGTTATAAGATTCGCGAACACACGCTGCAGCGGGTGCCGTACCTGTTGGTCGCGGGCGACCGCGAGACGGAAAACGGCGCGATTGCGGTCCGTACGCGATCGGGGGAGGATCTGGGCACCATGTCGGTCGCCGCCTTCGCCGAACGGCTGCGCGCCGAGCAGTTGGCGTGACACCACCCTGGTGCGGACGGAGCCTCCGTCCGCGCCAGTCCGATTCCCCTGGGAGATTGCAACATCAGTACCCCTGACAACAAACAGAACCGCAAGAACCAAGAGATCCGCGTGCCGCGCGTGCGCGTGATCGGCGCGGACGGCGAGATGGTCGGCGTGTTGACCCGCGACGAAGCGCTGGCGCTGGCCGAAGAGGATGGACTCGATCTGGTCGAGATCCAGCCGCAGGCCGATCCGCCGGTCTGCAAGATCATGGACTTCGGCAAGTTCAAGTTCGAGCAGCAGAAGAAGGCCAACGAAGCCAAGAAGAAGACCAAGCAGGTCGAGATCAAGGAAATCAAGTTCCGTCCGGTCACCGACGAAGGCGATTACCAGATCAAGCTGCGCAACATGCGCCGCTTCATCGAGGAAGGCGACAAGGTCAAGGTCAACATCCGTTTCCGCGGTCGCGAGATGAGCCATCAGGAGCTCGGTCGTGAAATGGCCGCGCGGATCGAGGCCGATCTGGGCGAAGACATCGTCATCGAATCGCGTCCGCGCCTGGAAGGCCGGCAGATGGTGATGATGATCGCGCCGAAGAAGCGCTGACCCAGTCCAGGATCGCGCCCCGCCCAGTGCGGGCGCGCGGCCGCCTGAGTGCCAACGGCGCCCACCGACATGGTCATCCCCGCATTTTGCCCCGGCGCAGGCTGCGTGGCGACGCCGTGCGCGCCGTTTTCGATTCCCTAGTCCCCATTCTCGATTCCCGGCGCGCCAGTGCGCGCCCTCCCGAACCGCATGATTTGCAAGGCATTCCAAGCCCTGGCATAATGCGCGGCCCAGTTCATCGGGTTTGCCGCTCGCGCGGCAATAGGACCCGCCCGGATCCTCAGTGGATCAAGGGCTTACAAGCAGGTAAGGGCACGGACGGAAAGTGTGGCGCAGCCACCGCCCTGACCAGTGACAAAACACCATCAAGGACATTGCAATGCCCAAGATCAAGACCAACCGGGCGGCGGCCAAGCGTTTCCGCAAGACCGCCTCCGGCAAGTACAAGGCCGGCCACGCCAACCGTAGCCACATCCTCACCAAGAAAGCGACCAAGCGGAAGCGCAACCTGCGGCAGACGAACCACGTCCGTGCCGAGGACGCAGGCCGTCTGGACCGTATGCTTCCCTACCTCTGAGGACTGAACCATGGCTCGAGTCAAGCGTGGCGTCCAGGCGCGCCGTCGTCACAAGAAAGTTCTGAACCTCGCCAAGGGCTACTACAACGCCCGTCGCAAGGTCTTCCGCGTCGCCAAGCAGGCGGTGATCAAGGCGCAGCAGTACGCCTACATCGGCCGCAAGCAGAAGAAGCGCAATTTCCGTTCGCTGTGGATCACCCGCATCAATGCGGCGGCCCGCATCAACGGCATGAGCTACAGCCGCTTCATGAACGGCCTGCTCAAGGCCGGCATCACCCTCGACCGCAAGGTGCTGGCGGACATCGCCGTGCACGACGCGCAGGGCTTTGCCGCCCTGGCGGAGAAGGCGAAGGGCGCGCTGGCGGCATAAGTTTGCGAATCCCTGCAGGAACCCGCGCGTACAAGCGCGGGGTTCGGCGGGAGCCATCGCAGGCATGCAGGGGAAGGGCGCAAGTCCTTCCCCTTTTGCGTTTTTGGGCACCCCGGCGACGGGGCGCCTGCCGGGTAGGGAGGTTCCGCATCGGCGGGACACGGTGGCCACGGGTTCGGCCGGAGCAGTGAGGCGCGAGTGCAATGAGTGAGATCGATTCCCTGAGCGGGCAGGCGCTGGCGGACATCGCCGCGGCGCAGAGTCCGGAGGCGCTGGAGCAACTGCGGGTCGCGCTGCTCGGCAAGAGCGGCAGCATCACCGCCCAGCTCAAGCAGCTCGGCGCGCTGGCGCCGGAGCAGCGCAAGCTGGCCGGCGAGGCGATCAACCGCGCGCGCGACACGGTGTCCGCCGCGCTGGCCGAGCGCCGCACGCTGCTGGAGACCGCGGCGCTGGACGCGCGCCTGGCCGCCGAGCGCATCGACGTGACCCTGCCGGGCCGGCGCGGCGAACGCGGCGGGCTGCATCCGGTCACCCGTACCCTGGAGCGCATCACCGAGATCTTCGCGCGGCTGGGCTACGAGCTGTCCGACGGCCCCGAGATCGAGGACGACTGGCACAATTTCGAGGCGTTGAATTTCCCGCCGCACCACCCGGCGCGGGCGATGCACGACACCTTCTATTTCGGCGACGGCCGCCTGCTGCGCACCCACACCTCGGGCGTGCAGGTGCGCTACATGGGGGAGCATGCGCCGCCGCTGCGCATGATCGCCGCCGGCAAGGTCTACCGCAGCGACAGCGACCAGACCCATTCGCCGATGTTCCATCAGGTCGAAGGCCTGCTGGTCGACGAGCACGCGACCTTCGCCGACCTCAAGGGCACCCTGGCCGAGTTCGTGCGCGCGTTCTTCGAGCGCGATTTCCAGATGCGCTTCCGTCCCAGCTACTTCCCCTTCGTCGAGCCCGGCGCCGAGGTCGACATCGCCTGGCAGCAGCCCGACGGCAGTACCCGCTGGCTGGAAGTGCTCGGCTGCGGCATGGTGCACCCGAACGTGCTGCGCAACGTCGGCATCGACCCGGAGCGCTACACCGGCTTCGCCTTCGGCATGGGGGTGGAGCGCTTCGCGATGCTGCGCTACGGCGTCAACGACCTGCGCGCCTTCTTCGAGAACGACGTGCGGTTCCTGCGGCAGTTTGCTTGAGGCTGGGAGTCGGGAAACGGGAATCGGGAATGGGCAAAGCAACGCAAAGGCTCGTTTCCCCTCTCCGTTTCCGTTCCTAGTAGACCGCGTCTTCGATTCCCCATTCTCCATTCCCGATTCCCGGCCCTTCCATGAAATTCAGCGAAAACTGGCTGCGCAGCCACGTTCCGACCCAGGCCACGCGTGAGCAGCTCACCGCGACCCTGACCGCCATCGGCCTGGAGGTCGAGGAGGTCGTGCCGCTTGGCGACGGCCTGCAGCAGGTGGTGGTGGCGCGGATCGTCGAGGCTGCGCCGCATCCCGAGGCCGACCGGCTGCAGGTGTGCCTGGTCGATGCCGGGCAGGGCGAATTGCTGCAGATCGTTTGCGGCGCGCCCAATGCGCGCGCGGGTCTGGTCGCGCCGCTGGCGCTGGTCGGTGCGCAGGTCGGCGGCATCGCGATCAAGCCGGCCAAGCTGCGCGGCGTCGCGTCCAACGGCATGCTGTGCTCGGCCAAGGAACTGGGGCTGGACAGCGACGCGTCCGGCCTGTTCGAACTGCCCGACGATGCGCCGATCGGCCAGGCGCTGATCGAGTACCTGGGCCTGCCCGACGCGAGCATCGAGATCAAGCTCACGCCCAACCGAGCCGACTGCTTCGGCGTGCGCGGCATCGCCTACGACGTGGCCGCGGCCTGCGGCAGCGACGTGCTGCCGCTGGCGGTGACGCCGGCGGCGGTGAGCAGCGAGCGCACGCTGGCGGTGACGCTGGATGCGGGCGCCGATGCGCCGCGTTATTGCGGCCGCGTGGTCGAGGACCTGGATCCGGCGGCGAAGACGCCGCTGTGGATGGCCGAGCGCCTGCGCCGCAGCGGCGTGCGTCCGCTGTCGCTGCTGGTGGACATCACCCAGTACGTGATGCTGGAACTGGGCCAGCCGATGCATGCCTTCGACCTGGACACCTTGCAGGGCCCGATCGGCGTGCGCCACGCGCGCGGCGGCGAGACCCTGACCCTGCTCGATGGCCGCGAGGCCGTGCTGGATCCGGCGTTCCTGCTGATCACCGATGCCGATCGGCCGGTGGCGCTGGCCGGGCTGATGGGCGGCCACGCCACCCGGGTCACCGAGACCACCCGGCACGTGTTCCTGGAGGCCGCGCATTTCGCGCCGGCCGCGATCATGGGCCGCGGGCGCAAGCTCGGCCTGCACACCGATGCCGGTCACCGCTTCGAGCGCGGCGTGGATCCGGCGCTGCCGCGGCAGGCGCTGGAGCTGGCCACGCGGCTGGTGCTGGAGCTGGCCGGCGGGCGCGCCGGTCCGGTGGTCGAGGCCGCCTTGCCCGAATTCCTGCCGGCGCCGGCACCGATCGCGCTGCGCCGCGCGCGCATCCTGCGCGTGCTCGGCATCGAGATCGCCGACGCCGACGTCGAGCGCATCCTGCGCGCGCTGGGCATGGAGGTGGTCGCCTCGGCCGACGGCTGGCAGGTCACCGCGCCGAGTCGCCGCTTCGACATCGCCATCGAAGAGGATCTGATCGAGGAACTGGCGCGCATCCACGGCTACGACCGCCTGCCGACCACCTTGCCCGGCGGCGCCACGCGCATCGCCATGGACAGCGAGACCCAGCTGGACGAGCGCAGCGTGCGCCGGCAGTTGCTGGCGCGCGATCTGCTGGAAACCATCAATTACGCCTTCGTCGATGCCGCGCTGCTGGACCAGTGGGGCCTGCACGACGGGCGCGTGGCCCTGGCCAATCCGCTCAGTGCCGAACTGGCGGTGATGCGTCCGTCGCTGCTGCCGGGGCTGGTCGCCGCGCTGGGCCGCAACGCCGCGCGCCAGGCCGGGCGCGTGCGCCTGTTCGAACTGGGCAAGGTGTTCGCCGCGGCGGCGGAAGCCGGCGCCGCGCCGACCGAAACCCAGCGGGTGGCGGCGGCGGTGTGCGGCGATGCCGACGCCCTGCAATGGGGCCTGCCGGCGCGCAAGGTCGATTTCCACGACCTCAAGGGCGACCTGGACGCCTTGGCCGCGGCCTCCAGCGCACGCCTGGACTACCGGCCGTCGACGCATCCGTTCGTGCATCCGACCCGGTCGGCCGACGTCTATCGCGACGACGTGCGGATCGGCTGGATCGGCCAACTGCATCCGCGGCTGCTGCAGGCGATGCAGATCGACGTCGATGTGCTGGCGTTCGAGCTGGACCTGGCGCCGCTGGCCGCGCGTGCCCTGCCGCGCGCCGCCGAGCTGTCGCGGTTCCCGTCGGTGCGTCGCGACCTGGCGGTGGTGGTGCCGGACGCGGTGAGTTGGGCGGCGCTGGCGCGCAGCGTGCGCGCGGCGGTGGGGCCCTTGCTGCGCGAGGTCGTGCTGTTCGACCGCTACGTCGGTGCGGGGGTCGAGGCTGGTTGCAAGAGTCTCGCTATGGGCTTGATTTTGCAGGACAACACGCGCACTCTGACAGACCGCGACGTGGAGGCGGTGGTCGCCGATGCGGTGGCCGCGCTGGCGCGGGAACACGACGCGCGGATGCGTGGTTGAGAAGGACAGGGGATAGCAGGGCGATGGCGTTGACCAAAGCGGAAATGGCCGAGCGGTTGTTCGACGAAGTCGGGCTGAACAAGCGCGAGGCCAAGGAATTCGTCGATGCGTTCTTCGACGTGCTGCGCGATGCGCTCGAGCAGGGGCGGCAGGTGAAGCTGTCCGGTTTCGGCAACTTCGACCTGCGCCGCAAGAACCAACGGCCCGGCCGCAATCCCAAGACCGGCGAAGAGATCCCGATTTCGGCGCGGACGGTGGTGACCTTCCGCCCCGGACAGAAGCTCAAGGAGCGAGTGGAGGCTTATGCTGGACCCGGGCAGTAACCGCGAACTTCCGCCGATTCCGGCCAAGCGCTACTTCACCATCGGTGAGGTCAGCGAGCTGTGCGACGTCAAGCCGCATGTGCTGCGCTACTGGGAGACCGAATTCCCCAGCCTGGAACCGGTCAAACGGCGCGGCAACCGGCGCTACTACCAGCGCCACGACGTGCTGATGGTGCGGCAGATCCGCAGCCTGCTGTACGAACAGGGCTACACCATCGGCGGTGCGCGCCTGCGCCTGGAAGGCGAGGGTGCCCGCCAGGAATCGGCGCTGAGCAACCAGATCATCAAGCAGGTGCGGCAGGAGCTGGAAGAAGTCCTGCAGTTGCTGCGGCGGTGAGCCATGGCGGCGCTGCTGCCGCTAGGAATGGCCGCGGCAAACCCGCTATAATCGCCAGCTCGCCGCAAGGCGGGTCCGCCACGACGGCGGAGACGCAACACACCGGGGTATAGCGCAGCCTGGTAGCGCACTAGTCTGGGGGACTAGTGGTCGTCGGTTCGAATCCGGCTACCCCGACCATCTTTCGAAGGCCCATGTCTGCGACATGGGCCTTTTTGTTTGGGCGCGTCGGATCGGCGGCGCGCGTGCGGCCGGTGTCGGCAATGGGCTGCCCGCCGGGATGGCAATGCGTGTCGGTATCGCGACATAGGGCGATCTGTATCGGCGCAGGGAGGCGGGCGCGTCGCCGTAGACAAAATGCGCGGGATTGCGCTGTCCCGCGACGAGGTCGTCGCCCCACCAGCGCGGAAAGCCCCATGGGAACTGGGAGCTACGCAGCGTCAATGCATTGACATTGATCACGTTAACATCGCGTCGATGGAACGTTTACGGGTCCTTGCTACGCTGAATAGCCGGACATGTAGTTGAACCCTCGCGTTACTGCGTCAAAAAAATGTCGGGTAACGCCTTGGTGGCGGCAGATGCCTGTGCCATAGTGCGTTGCAACACGAAGCTTCGCTGTTGGCCAGGGCCGTTCGTCCCAGGCAGGAATTGACACCGCAATCATCCTCCGACCGGGAACGGAACCCTGGCCGGCTGGGGGAGTGCGGCGCTTCGAAAACCAATCGACAGAGGGCATCAGCATCGCGCATGGGTAAACTTTCCGTGACCTTCCACTGGGCGCTGGCCCTGTTCTGCCTGGGGCTGCTGTCTGCATGCAGCAGCGGGCCGGCGATGCGTACCGACCTGCCGGCGGGCGATCCGCTTGCCGCTTCAATGGGCAAGCCGGAATACCTGCTCGGCCCGGGCGACCTGCTCACGGTCAAGGTGTTCCAGGTCGACGATCTGGAACGGCAGGTGCGGGTCGATAACGAGGGCCGCATCTCGTTGCCGCTGATCGGCGACGTGAAGGCCGCCGGCTCCAGCGTCAATGCGCTGCAGAAGGAGATCGCCGACCGCTACCGCAATGGCTATCTGCAGAACCCGCAGGTGTCGGTGCTGGTCGACGAGTTCACCGGCAACCGGGTCACGGTCACCGGCGCGGTCAGCGAGCCGGGCATCTATCCCATCCAGGGCTCCGCCTTGACCCTGCAGCAGGCGCTGTCGCTGGGCAAGGGCGTCAGCGACGTGGCTAGCCGCGGCAATGTGGTGGTGTTCCGCACCGTCGGTGGACAGAAGATGCTGGCGCGTTTCGATCTGCGCGAGATCCAGAAGGGCGCCGCGCCGGATCCGGCGATCTACGGCGGCGACATCGTGGTGGTGTACCGCTCCGATGCGCTGGTCTTGCTGCGCACCGTGGTGCAGCTGACCCCGTTCGTGATGGTGTGGAGGGCCTACCGATGAGCGCCTCCACCTTGCCTCCCGCTTCCGCGCGGCGCCCGCGTCCTGTGGGTGCCCCGCTGAGCCCGGCCGACATCGGCCTGCTGGATTACTGGAATGCGCTGTACCGGCAGCGTTGGCTGATCGTCGGCATCACCGGGGCAGTCGTCCTGCTGGCGTTGCTGGTCCTCCTGCTGATGACGCCCAAGTATCGGGCCACCAGCGTGCTGCAGATCGAGCGCGAATCGCTCAATGTCGCCAACGTCGCCAACCTGATGCCGGTCGAATCGCCGCAGGATCGCGACTTCTACCAGACCCAGTACGAACTGCTCGGCAGCCGGTCGCTGGCGCGGCAGGTGATCCGCGAGGCCAAGCTGACCGAAGCGCCGGCGTTCAAGCCGCTGGTCGACGAAGCCCTGGAGAAGCTGCAGGACAACGGCGACGGGCGCGCGCCGACGCCGCAGGCGCGCGCTGCCGCGGCAGAGAACGCGCTGGTCGGCCCGGTGCTGGATGCGTTGACCATCGAGCCGGTGCGCGACTCGCGGCTGGTGCGGATCAACTTCGATTCGCCCGACCGCGCGCTGGCCACGCGCGTGGCCAACACCTACGCCAAGATGTTCATCGCCTCGACCCAGGAACGCCGGCTGCAGGCGTCCTCGTTCGCGGCGCGCTACCTGTCCGAGCGTCTGGCGCAACTGCGCGACAAGGTCGAGGAGTCGGAGAAGAACGCGGTCGACTATTCCAGCCAGGAACAGATCGTGTCGATGGGCGAGGACAAGCCGTCGCTGCCCACGCAGAACATGAGCGAACTGAATGTGCGCCTGGCCGCGGCGCAGGATGCGCGGATCAAGGCCGAGGCGGCCTGGCGCCAGGCCGGCATCGGCGACGGCATGGGCCTGCCGCAGGTGGTCAGCAACCCGTTGATCCAGAATCTGCGCGCCGAGCAGGCCAAGATGACCGCCGATTACCAGCAGAAGTTGGCGACGTTCCAGCCCGGCTACCCGGAGATGCAGCGCCTGCAGAATCAGATCGCCGAGACCAAGCGCCAGATCGCCGACGAGGTCGCCAATATCCGCAGCGCGCTGAAGAACGACTACGAGTCGGCGCGTCAGCAGGAAACCTTGCTGGCCGACCGCATCGCCGCCCTGAAGAACGACGAACTGGACCTGCAGACCCGCAGCATCCGCTACACCATGCTGCGCCGCGAGGCCGACACCAACCGCCAGCTCTACGACGCGCTGCTGCAGCGCTACAAGGAGATCGGCGTGGTCGGCAACGTGGGCACCAACAACATTTCGATCGTCGACCGCGCCGATGTGCCGGGCAAGCCGAGTTCGCCGAAGAAGCTGCTCGGCCTGGCGCTGGCCTTCGTGTTCGGCCTGTTCCTGGCTGTGGCGGTGGCGCTGGTGCGCTACTTCATCCGCGAGGCCGAAGCCGCGGCGGCGGCATCGGCGTGATGTCGCGGTGTCATGGCGCGCCGCACCGTGCGAGGCGTGGGTGCGTGCCGCACCGCACACAACGGCATCGGTTCGACGCACAGTCTTCAGTGAGGTGATACGTGGTTCAGCTAGGCAATGAGGTACTCCATTATTTTCCAGCGCGGTTGTACGAAGACGTTGTTCTGTTGAAGTAATCACGGGCTGCCGTGGACCTGGGGTCGGCGAGGGAGGCGCCGCAGCGGTCCACAGGCAGGCGAAATCGAGGCCCGGCGGCGTCGCATGTTCCCCCGCATGCCGATCGACCGGGTTTGGATAGGAATCCCGATCATGCTTTTGGCAGACCTGAGTAGCGCCACCTATACGACCTCCTCGCCGCGCATGTTGTCCAAGTACGCGGCCGCGGCAGACATCCTGTTGCGCGTGTCCGACCTGACCGTCATGGTCGGCGGCGCGTTGCTCACCCACCGGTTGCTGTTCGGCACCTGGATGCCGGAACCGGCCTACCGGGTGGCGATCGGCACCACCCTGCTGTACGCGGTGATCTGCTTCGCGCTGTTCCCGCTGTACCGCAGCTGGCGCGGGCGCGGCCTGCTGCGCGAGATGATGGTGTTGAGCCTGGCCTGTGGCGGCGTGTTCGCCCTGTTCGCCATGCATGCCTTCGTGGTGCAGTTCGGCCAGCAGGTCTCGCGGCTGTGGATCGGCACCTGGTTCGTCACCAGCCTGGGTACGTTGCTGCTCTCGCGCACCCTGGTGCGCGGCGTGCTCAACCGGCTGCGCTCGGAAGGCGTGGACGTGCAGCGGGTGGTGGTGGTGGGTCTGCGCCATCCGGTGGTGAAGATTCACAACTACCTGAGCCGCAATCCCTGGGTGGGCATGCAGGTGGTGGGCTACTTCAGCAGCGACTACGACCTGTCGGTGGCCGACCATCCGCAGAAGCTGCAGTGCCTGGGCGAGGGCACCGCAGACGCGCTGATCGACTACCTCGACGACCACCAGGTCGAGCAGGTGTGGATCTCGTTGCCGCTGGGCGAGCGCGACCACATCAAGCAGCTGCTGCAGCGCATGGACCGCTATCCGATCCAGGTCCGGCTGATTCCCGATCTGTTCGACTTCGGCATGCTCAACCAGTCCGGCGACCAGATCGGCAACGTACCTGTGATCAACCTGCGCCAGGGCGGGGTGGACCGCAACACCTACTTCGTGGTCGCCAAGGCGCTGCAGGACAAGCTGGTGGCGCTGGCCGCACTGGCCGTGCTGTGGCCGCTGATGCTGGCGATCGCGGTCGGCGTGAAGCTGAGCTCGCCGGGTCCGGTGTTCTTCCGCCAGCGCCGCCACGGCCTGGGCGGGCGCGAGTTCTACATGTACAAGTTCCGCTCCATGCGCGTGCAGCAGGAGCCCAGCGACGTGGTGGTGCAGGCCACGCGCGGCGACAGCCGGGTGACCCGCTTCGGTGCGTTCCTGCGCCGCACCAGCCTGGACGAGCTGCCGCAGCTGTTCAACGTGCTCGGTGGCAGCATGTCGGTGGTCGGCCCGCGTCCGCACGCGGCGCAGCACAACACCCACTACGAGAAGCTGATCCACCATTACATGCAGCGGCACTACGTCAAGCCGGGGATCACCGGCTGGGCGCAGGTGAACGGCTTCCGCGGCGAGACGCCGGAACTGCGCACGATGAAGAAGCGCATCCAGTACGACCTGGACTACATCCGCCGCTGGTCGTTGTGGCTGGACACGCGGATCATCGTGCTGACCGCGTTCAAGGTGCTCGGGCAGAAGACCGCCTACTGATGCGCCCGATGCGTCTTCTTCCCGCCGACCGTGTACAGCGCCGGCGCCGCCTCCGCGTCGCCGTCGTTCCCGTGCTGCCTGCGTCGAATGACGTGGCGCGCGACACGTTTCTGCCGCGCGTGACGGCAGCCGATGGCCGCGTTGGCGTGCAACGCGCCGTCGCCGCAGCGAGGTGCGCATGCTGAGCGTGCCGGACATGCCGCTGCGCGAGCAGCGCCGCAACCTGCTGATCGAGCTGGTGCTGCTGTTCGCCGTCGGCTACAACTTCGTGCTGGCGGTGATCAACGCCAAGGTGTTCCGGGTCAGCCCGGCGATGACCTATGCGGTGGAGCTGGCGGTGTACGCCGCCTGCTTCCTGCTAGGTATGCGCGCGCTGGACCGCAAGCGCATGGCGATGGTGTTCACCGGCATCGCCCTGCTGGCGCTGCTGATGCTGGTGCGCCTGTTCATGGCGTGGACGCTGGATCCGAAGTTCTTCCGCGATGCGCTGATCCCGTTCGCCTTCCTGATGCTCGGCGCGGCCTATACCGGCTCGCTGCCGCGCATGTTCGTGCGCATGGCGCTGCTGGTGTCGCTGGTGGCGGTGTTCGAACTGGCGCTGCCCAAGGTCTACGGCGACGTGGTCAACCCCAAGAGCTATTTCGTCAACGCGCGCGGCGCCAGCGCGTCGAGCTTCTGGAACCAGGACAGCAACCTGTTCGTCAGCGCCACGAGGCCCGGCGCGCGCAACTTCCTGCCGTCCTCGAACCTGCCGCGCGCCTCCTCGGTGTTCATCGAGCCGGTGACGATGGGCAACTTCATCATCTTCTTCACCGCGATCCTGCTGACGTTCTGGCGCTGGATGCGGCCGCTGGCGATCGTCGCCTCGGTGGCGATGATCGGCTTCCTGATCGTGGCCTCGGACGGGCGCCTGGCCGCCGGTACCTGCGTGATGATGGCGCTGCTGAGTCCGCTGCTGCTGCGCATGGACCAGCGCCTGGGCTTCTTGATCTTCTTCGCGGTGATGGGCGGGGCGTGGCTGCTGGTGTGGGCCTCCGGCATCCAGAGCTACGAGGACACCACGCTGGGGCGGGTGTTCTTCACCGTCGATTCGATCCGCAGGATGAGCGCCGATGCGTGGATGGGGCTGGACGTGGACCAGCCGTACCGCTACTTCGACAGCGGCATCGCCTACTTCATCTCCTCGCAGTCGGTGCTCTTGGTGCTGGCGTTCCTGCTGGCGTACTCGTTCGCGATGCTGATGCGCACCATCGAAGGGCAGCTGTTCAAGAACCTGCTGATCTTCGCCTTCTCGCTGAGCCTGCTGGTCTCCAACGGCTACTTCTCGATCAAGACCGCGGCGCTGTGGTGGTTCGTCTGTGGGTGCCTGTGGCAGATGACGCCGCGCCTGCGCGATGCGTCGGCGCTGCCGACGACCGCGGCAACGCCGGCTCCCCGCATCCCGGCGGTGCCGGCATGAGCGCGCCCGCCACGGCCGTCTCCGCGTCCGTGCCGGCGCAGGGGCGCGGCGCACGGGCGAGCGCGCCGCGCGACATGCGCATCGATGCGGCCAAGGCGATCGCGATCCTGCTGGTGGTGTTCGGGCATGCCAAGGGCATTCCGCACGCCTACGTGATCCTGGCCTACAGCTTCCACGTGCCGATGTTCTTCCTGTTGTCGGGCTGGGTCGGCGAGGCCTTCGGCAATCGCCCGCTGAGCCTGGCCACGGTCGGCAAGCTGGCGCGCAGCCTGTTGTTGCCCTATGTGGCGTTCTTCTTCGTTGCCTACGCGTACTGGATGCTGACCCGGCACATCGGCAGCAAGGCGCAACTGTGGGGCGACCGGCCCTGGTGGGAGCCGCTGCTGGGCCTGGTCACCGGCATCGGGCCCAAGCTCTACGTGATGCCCGCGCTGTGGTTCCTGCCTGCGCTGTTCGTGACCACGCTGGCCTATCTGGCGCTGCGTCGTACGCTGTCGTTGCCGGTGTTGGTCGGGTTGTCGTTGCCGCTGGCCTGGGGCTGGGCGTGCTGGTTCCCGGGGCAGGACATGCGCCTGCCGTTCTCCCTGGACGTGCTGCCGGTGGCGTTGTGCTTCTTCGCGATCGGCGCGCTCGCCGCGACGCGGGCCCACTGGTGGCCGGCACGGCCTGCCGGCAATGCGCTGGCGGCGGTGCTGCTGGGCGCGGCCTGGTTCGCGATCGCCTGGCACAACGGCCGCGTGGACGTGAACATGCTCAAGTTCGGCGATTCCCCGCTGGGCTTCCTGGCCGCCAGCCTGCTCGGCAGCGCCATGGCCTTGTGCGTCGCCGGGCTGGTGCAGCATTGGGGCTGGCTGCAGTGGATCGGACGCAACACCTTGCTGATCCTGTGCACGCATACCTTGTTGTTCTCGGTGATGGCCGGCGTCGCCGCCCGCACCGGTCTGGTCCGCGGCGATGCGTGGGGACCGGCCTGGGCAGTGTCGGTGAGCGTGCTGGCGGTGCTGGCCAGCGTGCCGATCCGCGCGGTGCTGGTGCGGATCGCGCCGTGGATGATCGGCGTGCGCCGCAGTGCGGTCGCGGGAGCGACGGCATGACGGCGGCGCTGCGGGCCGCGCACGGGCGCGACGGAGGCCGGGCATGAAGGTGGTGCATGTGGTGCGCCAGTTCCATCCGTCGGTCGGCGGCATGGAGGAGGTGGTGCTGAATATCGCGCGCCGCCATCTGCAGCAGGGCCGCGACCAGGTCGAAGTGGTGAGCCTGGAGCGGGTGTTCACCGATCCGCAGCAGCGCCTGGCGCCGCGCGACAACCATCAGGGCGTGCCGATCGTGCGCTTGCCGTACCGCGGCTCCTCGCGCTACCCGCTGGCGCCGTCGGTGCTGTCGGCGGTGCGCGGCGCGGATCTGCTGCACGTGCACGGCATCGACTTCTTCTACGACTTCCTGGCCCTGACCCGACCGCTGCACCGTGTGCCGATGATCGTCTCCACCCATGGCGGTTTCTTCCATACCACCTATGCCTCGCGCCTGAAGATGCTCTGGTTCAAGACCCTCACCCGTGCCTCCGCACTTGCCTACGCGCGGGTGGTGGCGACCAGCGAGAACGATGGCCGGCTGTTCTCGCAGGTGGTCGCGCCGCAGCGGCTGCGGGTGATCGAGAACGGGGTGGACGTGGACAAATTTGCCGGGCAGGGCAGCGCCATGCCGGGGCGCACGCTGATCTACTTCGGCCGCTGGTCGGTCAACAAGGGCCTGCTGGAGACCCTGGACCTGCTGCGCGCGCTGGCCGCGCAGGATCCGGCCTGGCAGTTGATCGTGGCCGGGCGCGAATACGACTTCAGCGTGGCCGACCTGCAGCAGGCGATCGCCGAGCGCGGCCTGCAGCAGCGGGTGCGCCTGCAGGTGGCGCCGACCCAGGCGCAACTGGCGCAGTTGCTCGGCAGCGCGCAGTACTTCGTGTGCCTGTCGCGGCACGAGGGCTTCGGCCTGGCCGCGGTGGAGGCGATGAGCGCGGGGCTGCTGCCGATCCTCAGCGATATCCCGCCGTTCGCGCGCCTGCACCGCGAGTCGGGGCAGGGTGTGCTGGTCGACCCGGCCGATGCGCAGGCGGCCGCGGCCACGGTGCGCGCCTTCGCCGCCGGCACCGATGCGGACTTCGCCGCGCAGCGCGCAGCGGCGATGGCCTACGCGCATCGCTACGACTGGGACCGCGTGGTCGGCGCCTATCTGGACGAATACCGCCTGGCGCTGGGCGGCGCGGAGGGCGGCCGATGAGCGGCGAGAGCCAGCGCCACGGCACGTCGCAGCAGGCCGCGCCGGCGGTCACCGTGCTGCTGTCCACCGAGCGCCCGACCGCGACCACCAATCCCTATCTGACCCAGCTCTACGCGGCGCTGCCGCCGCAGGTGCAGCTGCGCTTCTTCTCGATGCGCGCGGCGCTGCTGTCGCGCTACGACGTGCTGCACCTGCACTGGCCGGAGTACCTGCTGCGGCATCGCACGGCGCTCGGCACGCTGGCCAAGCAGCTCTGTGTCGCCGTTCTGCTGCTGCGCCTGCGCCTGGCCGGCGTGCCGCTGGTGCGCACCCTGCACAACGTGGCGCCGCACGAGGACAAGGGCTGGCGCGAACGCCTGCTGCTGCGCTGGATCGACCGCCAGACCGCGCGCTGGATCCGCATCAATGCGACCACGCCCGAACGCACGCCGGCCACCGACACCATCCTGCACGGCCATTACCGCGACTGGTACGCGCCGCTGCCGCAACCGCCGCGGGTGCGCGGGCGCCTGCTGCACTTCGGGCTGCTGCGCCCGTATAAGGGCGTGGAGACGCTGATCGCGACGTTCGGCGCATTGCCCGATCCGCAACTCCGCCTGCGCATCGCCGGCAATCCGATCGATGCGCAGATCCGCGGTGTGGTCGAGCGCGCCTGCGCCGAGGATCCGCGGATCAGCGCGCGCCTGCAGTACGTGGAGGACGCGGTGCTGGCGCAGGAGGTCGGGGAGGCGGAACTGGTGGTGCTGCCGTACCGGCAGATGCACAACTCCGGCACCCTGCTGCTGGCGCTGTCGCTGGCGCGCCCGGTGCTGGCGCCGTGGAACGAGGCCAATGCCGCCATCGCCGACGAGGTCGGCGCGCAGTGGGTGCAGCTGTACCGCGGCGAGCTGGATGCGGCGCAACTGGCGCAGGCCCTGGCGCAGGCGCAGCGGTTGCCGGCCGACGCCGTGCCGGACCTGTCGCGGCGCGACTGGAACGGCATCGGCCTGCAGCATTACCGCAGCTATCTGCAGGCGCTGACCGTGCGCCGCGGGGAGGACGCATGAGTAGCGCCGAGACCCCGCGGCCGGCAGCGCCGCAACCCGGACTGGGCGCCCGCGCCGCCGGCGGCGCAGCCGTGACCATGGCCGGGCAGCTGGCCAAGATGGTGGTGCAGTTCGGCGGCATCATTCTGCTGGCGCGGCTGCTGACCCCCTACGACTACGGCCTGATGGCGATGGTGACGGCGATCGTCGGCATGGCCGAGATCCTGCGCGACTTCGGCCTGTCCTCGGCCGCGATCCAGGCCAAGCACGTCAGCCGCGAGCAGCGCGACAACCTGTTCTGGATCAACAGCGGCATCGGCCTGGCGCTGGCGATCGTGGTGTTCCTGTCCTCGTCGTGGATCGCGCACTTCTACCGTGAGCCGGCCCTGCTCGGCATCTCGCAGGCGCTGGCGGTGACCTTCCTGTTCAACGGCATGACCACGCAATACCGCGCGCACCTGAGCCGCGCGCTGCGCTTCGGCCAGGTCTCGCTGAGCGACGTCGGCGCGCAGGTGCTGGGCCTGCTGGCCGGCGTCGGCGTGGCCCTGGCCGGCTACGGCTACTGGGCGCTGGTCTGGCAGCAGGTGGTGCAGGCGCTGGTCAATCTGCTGATCGCCGGCGCCTGCGCGCGCTGGCTGCCGCGCGGCTACCGGCGCGATGCGCCGATGCGCACCTTCCTGAGCTTCGGCTGGAACCTGATGGCGGCGCAGTTGCTCGGCTATGCCAGCCGCAACGTCGGCCAGGTGATCATCGGCCACCGCATCGGCGCCGAAGCGCTGGGCCTGTACAACCGCGCGTTCCAGTTGCTGATGATGCCGCTGAACCAGATCAACGCGCCGGCTACTTCGGTGGCGCTGCCGGTGCTGTCGCAGCTGCAGGACGATCCGCCGCGCTTCGGCAACTTCCTGCTGCGCGGGCAGACGGTGATGGTGCACCTGATCGTCGCGCTGTTCTCCTTCGCCTGCGCGCTGGCGATGCCGTTGATCGTGCTGGTGCTGGGCGAGCAGTGGCGGCCGGCGGTGCCGCTGTTCCAGGTGCTGACCCTCGGCGGCATCTTCCAGACCGCGTCCTACGCCACTTACTGGGTGTTCCTGGCGCTGGGCCTGATGCGTCAGCAGTTGGTTTATTCGGTGGTCGGGCGAGTCATGCTGATCGCCTGCATCTTCGCCGGCTCGCTGTGGGGCGTGATGGGCGTGACCGTGGGCTACACGCTGGGTCTGCTGGTGATGTGGCCGCTGTCGGTGATCTGGATCGCGCGCATCGCGCCGCAGATCCCGGCCTGGGAGCTGTTCAACAACGCCTTGCGCGCGGTGCTCGGCTACGGCGTCTGCGGCGTTGCCGCGTACTTTGCCGCACAGCAGTGGGGTGGCGCGTCGTTGTGGCTGCAACTGATCGTCGGCGCGGTGGCGATGGCGCTGGGCTGCCTGCTGGTGTTCGCGCTGTGGCCGGCGTTCCGCCGCGACGTGTTGGCGATCCTGCAGATGCGCACGCTGTTGCGTCAGGCGCGTGGGCCGCGATGAACACCGGACTGCCGCGTTTTTCTTTCCCTTTCACCCGCACAGGAGCGAGCGCATGAGCGATTCTTCCGCAGCGGCGGCGCTGCCCGCATCGGCACCGGCCGCAACCACCAGTGGGCGTGCGCCGTGCTACCTGGTGCTGTCGGCGCACGACTACCGCACGCCGCGTCGCGCCAACATCCACTTCATTGCCGACGAGCTGGCCAAGCGCGGCACCACGCGCTTCTTCTCGCTGCGCTACAGCCTGCTGTCGCGGCTCAAGGGCGACCTGCGCCTGCCGCTGGACGCCACCGCCAACCAGGTGGTCCGCCACAACGGCGTGGACTGCTATCTGTGGCGCGCGCTGCTGCATCCGTTCAACACCCGGCGGCGCTGGCTGCGGCCGCTGGAAGACCTGATGTTCAAGCTGTACGCGGCGCGCGCGCCGGCCACGTTGATCCGCTGGATGCGCGAGGCCGACGTGATCGTGTTCGAAAGCGGCATCGCGGTGGCGTTCATCGCGCTGGCGGCGCGGATCAACCCGACCGCACGCAAGGTGTACCGCGCCTCCGACGGCTTGAGCACGATCAACGTCGCCGACTACATCGAGCGCGAATTCGACCGCGTGGCGCCGAGCCTGGACGTGATCGCGCTGGTGTCGCCGGCGATGGCCGAGGAGGTCGCCAGCCGCCACAACGTGTACCACGTCGGCCACGGCGTGGACCACGATCTGCACACGTTGGGCGACCCGTCGCCGTACGGCGAGGGCATCCATGCGGTGGCGGTGGGCTCGATGCTGTTCGATCCCGAGTTCTTCGTCGCCGCCAGCCGCACCTTTCCGCAGGTCACCTTCCACGTGATCGGCTCGGGCATGGGGCGCGCGCCGGGCTATGGCGACAACGTGGTGGTGTACGGCGAGATGAAGCACGCCGAGACCATCCGCTACATCAAGCACGCCCGCTTCGGCATTGCCCCGTACGCGTCCGAGCAGGTGCCGGCGTATCTGGCCGACAGTTCGATGAAGCTGCTGCAGTACGACTTCTTCGGCCTGCCGGCCGTCTGCCCCAATGCCGTGGTCGGCCGCTATCCGTCGCGCTTCGGCTACACCCCGGGCGACGAGGCATCGATCGTCGCCGCGATCGGGCAGGCGCTGCAGGCGCCGCACGTGCGCCATCGGCAGTGCCTGAGCTGGTCCGATACCACCGACCGGGTGCTGGACCCGGCCGCCTACCCGGAGACCCGTCTGTTCGCCGACGGCGTGGCCTGAGTCCACGCCCCGGCTTGTCCGCCGTACCCCCCGCGCAACCAAGGAGGACCGATGTCCGCATTGCAAAAATGGATCGATTACGAAGAGCGCCGGGCGCTGTTCTGGTGGAAGCCGAAGAACGGTGAGATCAACGTGGGCGATCATCTTTCCAAGATCATCGTCTCCAACGTGCTCGGCCAGCGCGACCGTACGCTGCTGGACAAGCGCGACAAGCGCACGCGGCTGATCGCGATCGGCTCGGTGCTGCATTTCGCCCGCGACGGCGACACCGTGTGGGGCAGCGGCGTCAACGGCAAGATTCCCGCCGACCGCCATACCTTCCGCCAGCTCGACGTGCGTGCGGTGCGCGGCCCCAAGACCCGCGCGTTCCTGCGCGAGCGCGGCCTGCAGGTGCCGGAGGTCTACGGCGATCCGGGTCTGCTGATGCCGTTGTTCTTCCCGCGCGAGGCGCTGTTGGCGCCATCGGCGCGGCAGCCGTTCCTGGTGGTGCCGCACTTCAACGAACCGTTGGACAAGTATGCGCAGTACAAGGACCACCTGGTGCTGCCGAACCGCCAGCCGGCCGCCTTCGTGCGGCAATTGCTCGGCGCCGACCTGGTCGTGTCCAGCTCCCTGCACGGCCTGATCCTGGCCGAGGCCTACGGCGTGCCGTCGGTGTACCTGGACTGGGGCAACGGCGAGGACCGCTTCAAGTACGACGACTACTACGCCGGCACCGGCCGCAGCCGCTGGCATGCCGGGCACACGGTGGAGGAATGCGTGGCGCTGGGCGGCAATACCGTGTTCGACCTGGCCGCGGTGCAACGCGGCCTGCTGGAGAGCTTTCCGCATGACCTCTGGTGAGCGCGCGACCGGCGAGGTGCTGGCGCTGGGCGGTTATCCGATCCTGCGCAGCACCGAGACCGAGTTCGTTGCCGCGTTGCTGCAGGCGCTGGCGCGCGGCGAGCGCCGCCAGGTGTTCTTCGCCAACACCAACTTCGTGGTGCAGTGCCAGGCCCTGCGTGCGCAACTGGCTGCGCCGGACGTGTGCATCGTCAACGACGGCATCGGCATGGACCTGGGCGCGCTGCTGGTGCACGGCCGCCGCTTCGCCGGCAACCTCAACGGCACCGATCTGATTCCGGCGCTGTGCCGGCAGAGCCCGCGGCCGCTGCGCTTCTTCCTGCTCGGCGGCCGGCCCGGCGTGGCCGATACCGCGGCGCAGACCTTGCGGCAGTCGCTGGGGCAGCAGGTGGTCGGTACCTGCGATGGCTATGCCGAGTTCGCCGCGGCCGGGGACGGGCTGGCCGCACACATCAACGCCAGTGGCGCCGACGTGCTGCTGGTGGCGTTCGGCAATCCGCTGCAGGAGCGCTGGCTGCTGCAGCAGGCGGGGCAACTGCAGGTGCCGCTGGCGTTCGGCGTGGGCGCGTTGCTGGACTTCCTGTCCGGCACCGCGCGGCGCGCGCCGGCCTGGGTGCGCCGGCTGCGCCTGGAATGGATCTACCGCTTGCTGCGCGAGCCGCGGCGCCTGCTCAAGCGGTACAGCTGGGATCTGCTGGTGTTCTTCGCGGTGTGCCTGCGCCACGGCCGGCGCCTGGGCGCCACGCCGCCTGTCCGGGACTCGCTGCGGCCCTCGTGACGCCGACCGGCTGTCGCCGACAAAAGGGCGTTGCCTGACATTCGCGCGGCCATGCCCAGGATTAGACTGGACGCATGTCCAGCGCCGCCGCTTTCCGAATCGCCGCCTTGGTGCGCGACCTGTCGCTGCTGCCGCACCCGGAAGGCGGGCGCTACGCGCGCGTGCATACCTCTGCCCTGATGGTGCAGCACGAGCAGACGTTGCGCCCGGCCTGCACCGCGATCCGCTTCCTGCTGGCGCAGGGCGAAGTCAGCAATTGGCACCGCATCGATGCCGACGAGACCTGGCAATGGGAAGAGGGCGGTGCTCTGGAACTGCTGGGCTTCGATCCGCAGCATGGCCTGCAGCGCTACCGCCTGGATGCCAGCGAGCGTGGCGGCATGCCGTCGGTGGTGATCGCGGCCGGCACCTGGCAGGCCGCGCGTCCGCTGGCCGATTACTGCCTGGTGCGCTGCGTGGTGGCGCCGGGGTTCCTGTGGGAGCGCTTCGAACTGCTGGCGGACACCGACCCGCTGGCCACGCACCTGCCGAAGCTGGCGGACTGATGCCGGGGCGGCGCGGGGTGCGCGCAGCGACCGCGCCGGGGACCGTCGCGCGCCGGCTCGGCCCGGCGTTGTGCCTGGCGGCGGCGTTGCTGGCGGCGGGCATTCCCGCCGTGCAGGCGCAGACCGCGACGCCGGCCGCACCAGCCCATCCGCCGGTGGTCGACCTGGAGGCGGTGCTGGTGAGCGGGCGCCAGCCCGGCCCGGGGCTGTGGCAGGTGCGCCGCGGCGACCACGTGCTGTGGATCCTCGGCACGGTGTCGCCGCTGCCCAAGCGCATGCAGTGGGAATCGGGCGAAGTGGAGCGGGTGATCGCCCAATCGCAACAGGTGATCGCGGCGCCGACCCTCACCCTGGACTCGGGCCTGGGCATGTTCCGCAGCCTGATGCTGCTGCCGTCCTTGCTCAAGGCGCGGCGCAATCCCGACGACCGCACCCTGCAGCAGGTGCTGCCGCCGGAGCTATATGCGCGTTGGCTGCCGCTGAAGGCGCGCTACCTGGGCCGCGACGGCAGCGTGGAACGCTGGCGGCCGGTGTTCGCGGCGCAGGAGCTGTACGAAGCGGCGATGCGCACTTCCGGCCTGAGCCTGGGCAGCGTGGTGCAGCCGGTGATCGCGCGTGCGGCCAAGCGCGCCAGGGTGCCGATCGTGCCGGTGGTGGTGGAGGTCAAGGTGCCCGACGCCAAGCGCGCGCTGCAGGAGTTCCGGGCGACCTCGCTCAACGACAGCGCCTGTTTCGCGCGCACCTTGCAGGTCATCGATCGCGACCTGGAGACGATGCGCCAGCGCGCCAATGCGTGGTCCGAAGGCGATCTGGACACGCTGGCCAGGCTGCCCGCCAACGATCAGTACCGGGTGTGCCTGGACGCGGTCGGCGAAGCGGCGATCGCGCGCAAGCTGGGCCTGGGCGATGTGCGCCAGCGTGCGCAGGCGGCCTGGCTGCAGGCGGCCGAGCGGGCGCTGGCGCAGAACCGCTCCAGTTTCGCGGCGTTGCCGATGCAGACCCTGCAGGAGCCGGGCGGGCCGCTGGATCGGCTACGCGCCAGTGGCGCCGAGGTGATCGCGCCCTAGGGCGTGTCATCAATTCCCGAGTATGCCGCGTTGGGTCTGGCAGGCGCGCGGCCGGCGTTGCGTGGCGCAGCGCCTGACTGGCCGTCAGGTCAAGCCGCGCGGCGCCGGCCGCGCGCCCGCCAGGCCCAACCCGGAGGGCCGTGATTGCGCGCGCCCATGGCCGCGTCATCGCTCGGGCGTGGACGGACGTCCACTTCCTCGCTCTTCCTTGCCACAGGCGCGCGCAATCGCGGCGCGGCATGCTCGGGGATTGATGACATGCCCTAGGTCACGCGCTGGAGACGCCGGCGCAATCGAAAGCGGCATGCGGCACATCGAGAACCGTGCGCAATGCCGCAAGCAGGCACGGCATGCGCCAACCGCCGTGCCGTTGCTCTGCTCGCAATCGCGACGGGTCAGCCCGCCGCGGTACGCGGTGCGCTGGCGCCCAGCTGCGGCCAGCGCTTCAGCACCGCGGCGCGGATGCCGGCGGCGTCGATGCCGGCTTCGGCCAGCAGTTGCTCGCGGCTGGCGTGGTGCTGGAACGCGTCGGGCAGGCCCAGGTGCAGCACCGGGCGCAGCACGCCTTCGGCGTTGAGCAGCTCGGCCACGCCGGAACCGGCACCGCCGGCCACCACGTTGTCCTCGATGGTCACGAAGCCTTCGTGGCTCTGCGCCAGCTCCAGCAGCAGGGCGCGGTCCAGCGGCTTGACGAAGCGCATGTTGACCACGCTCAGGCCGAGCTCGCGGCCGACCTGTTCGGCCGCCGCCAGGGTCGCGCCGAACGCCAGCAGCGCCACCGAGTGGCCCTGCGCGCGCACTTGCGCCTTGCCGATCGGCAGGGGTTCCAGCGTGGTCCCGGGGGCGACCCCGGGGCCGGTCCCGCGCGGGTAGCGCACCGCGGCCGGACCGGCATGGCGCAGGCCGGTGCTGAGCAGTTGCCGGCACTCGGCTTCGTCGGCCGGCGCCATCACCACCAGGTGCGGCACGCAGCGCAGGAAACTCAGGTCCAGGTTGCCGGCATGGGTGGCGCCATCCGGGCCGACCACGCCGCCGCGGTCGATCGCGAACAGCACGTCGAGCTGCTGCACCGCCACGTCGTGCACCAGCTGGTCGTAGCCGCGCTGCAGGAAGGTGGAATAGATCGCCACCACGGGCTTGGCGCCGTGCACGGCCATGCCCGCGGCCAGGGTCACCGCATGCTGCTCGGCGATGGCCACGTCGAAGTAGCGCTGCGGGTATTCCTTGCTGAAGCGCACCAGGCCCGAGCCTTCGCGCATCGCCGGGGTGATCGCCAGCAGCGCCGGCTCGGCCGCGGCCATGTCGCAGATCCAGTCGCCGAACACGTCGGTGTAGGTCGGCGCCTTGGCGCCCGGCTTGGCCACCAGGCCCTTGCTCGGATCGAACGGGCCTACGGCGTGGTAGCCGATCTGGTCGCCCTCGGCCAGTTCGTAGCCCTTGCCCTTGGTGGTGATGACGTGCAGCAGCTGCGGACCCTTGAGGGTCTTGAGCGTCTTCAGCGCGCCGAGCAGCGCCGGCAGGTCGTGGCCGTCGATCGGGCCGGTGTAGTGGAAGCCCATTTCCTCGAACAGCGTGGAGGGCACGAACATGCCCTTCCAGTGCTCCTCCCAGCGCCGCACGAAGCGCGCGGTGGGGTTGCTCTTCTTGTCGCCGAGGATCTTCTTGCCGCCCTCGCGGATGGCGTTGAGGGTCTTGCTGCCGCTCATCCGCCCCAGCATCTTGGTGACCCCGCCGACCGCCTCGGAGATCGACATGCGGTTGTCGTTGAGGATCACCAGCAGGTTCGGTTCCGGGTCCATGCCGCCGGCGTGGTTCAGCGCCTCGTAGGCCATGCCCGCGGTCATCGCGCCGTCGCCGATCACCGCCACCACCTTGCGCTCGTCGCCCATGCGCTGCAGCGCCACCGCCATGCCCAGCGCGGCCGAGATCGAGGTGGAGGAATGGCCGACGCCGAAGGTGTCGTACTCGCTTTCCTCGCGCTTGGGGAACGGCGCCACGCCATCGGCCTGCTTGACCGTGTGGATGCGGTCGCGGCGCCCGGTGAGGATCTTGTGCGGATAGGTCTGGTGGCCCACGTCCCACACCAGTTGGTCGACCGGCGTGTCGTAGAGGTAGTGCAGGGCGACGGTGAGTTCGATCACGCCCAGCCCGGCGCCGAAATGGCCGCCGCTCTTGCCGACGCACTCGATCAGAAAGGCGCGCAGTTCCTCGGCGATGGCCGGCAGCTCCGATTCATCGAAGCGACGCAGTTCGGCGGGGACCTGGATGCGCGAGAGGCGCGGATAGCGGGTGGGGTCGATCATCGGAATGGAGGTTCAGCGGACCTGTCATTTTCCTCTCCATTCCGGGCACGCGCAATCAACCCGTTCATCCGAGGGCGCGTGGATGGCCGGTTTCGGCCGGGGTGCGGCAATCCGTCGCAGCGGGCGTGACGGCGGCGTGAGGTCGCGCGGCTACAACGAGAGCTTCGAGCGCTTCGGCAACTGCGCCTTCAGGAACGACATCTGGTCGGCCAGGATGTTGCGGTTGGACAGGATCAGGTGCTCGATCCAGCTCGGCCGGTACGGCACCGCCAGCAGCGGCATCGATGCCTGCTGCGGGGTGCGGTTGCCCTTGCGCGAATTGCAGTGGAAGCACGCGGTGACCACGTTCTCCCAGATGTCGCGGCCGCCCTTGGACACCGGCAGCACATGATCGCGGGTCAGCTGCGGGCGGCTGAACTGCTGGCCGCAGTACAGGCACAGTTGCGCGTCGCGGGCGAACAGCGCGGTATTGGTCAGGGTCGGGGTGGGGTCGAGCGCACGCGCATGCGCGTGGCCGCGCGCGGCGATGATCGGGTGCAGCTCCAGCACGCTGCGCTCGCCGCTGGCGCGACAGATGCCACCGTGAATATGCAGGCACGGCTCGCCGAGAGTCCAGGCCACTGCGCCGCGTGCGTACAGGCAGGCGGCGTCCTGCCAGTTGATCCAGTCCAGCACGCGGCCATGCGCGTCCAGCGACAGCAGCCGGACCGAAGGCAGGTGGGAAGGGGACGCCGCAGGCGACGGGACCGCGGCCGAGGCGCCGCAGGCCCCGGTATCGATCAGACCAAGCGTTGTTGTGTCTGTCTCCATCGGGAAGACAGCTTATACCCGATTGGTGACGGTTTGTGTATCGGTCGCGGCGGGCCGTGCGGCCCCGGCACGGCGTGCATGCCGGGGTTGCGTTCGGGCCTGGATGCGCGACTCAGAACTGCGCGTCGGCCAGCGTCATCAGCGGCGCGGCGCCGCTGTCGATGGCCGCGGCGTGGGTCAGTGTGCGCGGCAGCAGGCGGGCGTAGTAGAAGCGCGCGGTCTCGCGCTTGGACTGCTTGAACGCCTCGCCATGCGCCGAGGCCTCGGCCGCGGCGACGCTGCGCGCCCACCAGTAGGCCAGCACCACGTAGCCGGAATAGAACACGTAGTCGTAGCTGGCCGCGCCCAGTTCCTCGGGATTGCCGGCGGCGCGCTGCAGGATGCGCTTGGTCAGCGCCGCCCACTCGGCGGCCTTCTCGCGCAGCGGCGCGACGAATTCGGCCACCGCCGGGTTGTCGGCGTGCTCGGTCAGGAAGGCCTCGATCTGCGCCAGGAACAGCTTCAGCCCCGCGCCCTGGCTGGACGCGGTCTTGCGCCCGATCAGGTCCAGCGCCTGGATGCCGGTGGTGCCTTCGTACAGGGTGGTGATGCGCGCGTCGCGCGCCAATTGCTCCATGCCGTGTTCGTGGATGTAGCCGTGGCCGCCGAAGCACTGCAGCGCGTGGTAGGTGTTCTCCACCGCCCACTCGGTCTGGCAGGCCTTGGAGATCGGGGTGAGGAAGCTGACCAGCACGTCGGCCTGCTCGCGCTCGGCCGGGTCCTGGGCGCTGTGCGCGATGTCGATCAGGGTGGCGGCATGCAGCGCCAGCAGGCGGCTGCCTTCGGTCAGCGCCTTCACCGTCAGCAGCATGCGGCGCACGTCCGGGTGCACCAGGATCGGGTCGGCCGGCTTCTCCGGCAGCTTGGCGCCGCTCAGCGAACGCGACTGCAGGCGCTCGCGGGCGTAGTGCAGCGCGTTCTGGTAGGCGCGCTCGGACAGGCCGATGCCCTGCAGGCCGACGCCGAGGCGCGCGGTGTTCATCATGGTGAACATGGCCTGCAGGCCCTTGTGCGGCTGCCCGACCAGGTAGCCCTCGGCGCCATCGAAGTTCATCACGCAGGTGGCCGAGCCGTGGATGCCCATCTTGTGCTCCAGCGAGCCGCAGCGCAGCGCGTTGCGCTCGCCGACGCTGCCGTCGCGGGCGACCTTGAATTTCGGCACCACCAGCAGCGAGATGCCCTTGGCGCCGGCCGGCGCGTCCGGCAGCCGCGCCAGCACCAGGTGCACGATGTTGTCGGTGAAGTCGTGCTCGCCGGCGGTGATGAAGATCTTGGTGCCGCTGACCGACCAGCTGCCGTCGGCGTTGGGCTCGGCGCGGGTCTTGAGCAGGCCCAGGTCGGTGCCGCAGTGCGGTTCGGTCAGGCACATGGTGCCGGTCCAGCGGCCATCCACCAGCGGCTTCAGGAACACCTCCTGCTGCCAGGCCTCGCCGTGTTGCTTGAGTGCTTCGACCGCGCCGTGCGACAGCAGCGGGAAGTTGCCCCAGGCCAGGTTGGCGGCGTTGACCATTTCGTTGAGCGGCACGCCGAGGGTGTGCGGCAGGCCCTGGCCGCCGAACTCGGCGGCGGCGGTCAGCCCGGTCCAGCCGCCCTCGGCGAACTGCCGGTAGGCCTCGCGGAAGCCAGGCGCGGTGGTCACCGCGCCGGTGGCCTTGTCGAGGGTGCAGCCGTGCTCGTCGCCGACCCGGTTCAGCGGCGCCAGCACGGTACCGGTGAAGCGCGCCGCTTCTTCCAGCACCGCGTCGATCAGTTCGGCATTGGCGTCGGCGTGGCCGAGGCGGGCGAACAAGGCCTCCACCTGCAGCACGTCGTGCAGCGCGAAGCGGAGATCGGTCAACGGGGCTTGATAGGTGCTCATGCGATCGCTCGTGACGAGGGCCGCGGCGCGGCCGAGGCGCCCAGGATACTATGGCGTATGGAGTATGCGCAGCCGCGCCGAACCGGCCGGTGCGCGGCGCCGTTCAGTCGAGCAGGCCGTGGCGGACCGCGTAGCGCACCAGTTCGGCGGTATTGCGCATGCCCAGCTTGTTGAGCACGCGGAAGCGGTGGTTCTCGGCGGTCTTGACGCTGATCTGCAGCACCCGCGCGATCTCCTTGGTGGTGCGGCCCTCCACGATCAGGTGGAACACCTCGCGTTCGCGCGCGGTCAGGCTGCGGTAGGGATCGGGCGGCAGCGCCTGCGGCTGCTGCATCTGCGCCACCAGTGCCTGCGCGGCCTGCGGCGAGAAGTGGCCGCGGCCGGCGTGCAGGTTGCGCACCGCGGCGATCAGGTCGGCGCTGGCGCTGTCCTTGAGCAGATAGCCGGAGGCGCCGGCGCGCACCGCGTGCAGCACGTATTCGTGTTCCTCGTGCATGGTCAGCACCAGGATCCGCGCCAGCGGCACGGTCTCGCACAGCCGCCGGACCACGTCGATGCCGTTGAGCCGCGGCATCGAGATGTCCACGATCGCCACATCCGGGCTGGTCGCCTCGGCCTTGGCCAGCGCCTCGATGCCGTCGGCGGCCTGCGCCACCACCTGGATGCCGTCGATCGCGTCGAGCACGGCGACCAGGCTTTCGCGCACCAGGGTGTGGTCGTCGGCGATGAGGACCCGGATCGGCGCGCTCATGCCGGTGCGCTCCAAGCGCGCCGACAGGCGGGATGTCGCGGCGTGTGCAGCGTCGCGCGGGTGTCGGGGCGGGGCAGGGCGATCACGTTCAATCGGCCTCCAGCGGGACCCGGATCTGCACGCAGCAGCCCTCGCCAGGGGACGATTGCAGGCGCAGGCTGCCGCCGCTCAGGCGCAGGCGTTCGCGCAGGCCGCTCAGGCCGCTGCCGCCGGCCACCAGCGCCTGCTGCGGGTCGCAGCCGCGGCCGTCGTCGAGCACCTGCAGATGCGCCCAGCCGTCGCGAGCCACCAGCCGCAACAGCACCGACTGCGCAGCCGAGTGCTTCAGCGCATTGGTCAGCGCTTCCTGCGCGCTGCGGAACAGCAGGGTCTGCAGCGCTTCGTCCAGCGTCGGCAGCGGGCCGATCTCGACGCTGACCGGGGTGGCGCCGGCGGCGGACTGGCTGCGGCCGAGCCAGCCCAGCGCGGCTTCCAGTCCCAGGTCGTCGAGGATCGGCGGGCGCAGCAAGCGCGACATCTGCCGGGTGTCTTCCAGTGCCTGCGTACACAGCTGGATGGCGTCCTCGAGCGGCGCGCGCAACGCGGCGTCGGCCGCGCCGAGCGCCGCGCCCAGTTGCGCCAGCCGGTGCTTGAGCACGGTGAGGTTTTGGCCGACGCCGTCGTGCAGCTCGCGCGCCAGGCGCCGGCGTTCGTCCTCCTGCACCTTGACCACGGCGCGGCCGAGGCGGCGGAATTCGCGTTCGTTGGCTTCCAGCCGCTGCAGCAGCAGGCGGTAGCGTTCGGCGGCGGTCGTGGCGGCGTCGTTCATGGCGTGGTCTGTGCGCGCGCGACAGCGGAACCCTCGGTGGCCTGCGCCGCGGCGCGGCGGGCGCGTTGCGCGGCGGCGTGGTCGCCGAGCGCGTCCAGGCGCTGCGCGGCCTGCGTGTGCAGGGCGGCGGCGAACAGCGGGCTGCCGCGCAGCAGCAGGGCCTGCGCCTGCGCATAGCGCGCCGCGACCTGGTCGGCCGCGCCGTAGCGCAGCGCCTGCTGCAGATAGCGCAGGCGCAGCCCGGCATTGCCCAGGCGGGCGACGTCGCCCTCCAGCGCGGCGAGCGCGGGTTCGTCGTGCGCCGCGTGTACCTGGACCTGCAGTTGCAGCAGGCGTGTGCCGCTGGCGCGTGCCAGCGCCTCGGCCTGGCGCAGCGCGGCGGCGGCCGCGGCGTCATCGCCGTCGCGTTCGGCCAGTTGCGCCTGCAGCAGCGCCGCACTCGCGCGCTGTTCGCTGGACACCGAGGCGGGCGCTTGCCGCTGCACCTGCTGCAGCGCCAGCCGCGCCTGCGCCGGGTCGTCCAGCGCCAGCCACACCTGCGCGCGCAGCAGGGCGATGTCGGTCTGCCCGCGCTGGTCGCGGCTCTGCTGGAACAGCCGCTGCGCCTGGTCCAGTTCGGTCAGCGCCACCGCGCGCTGGCCTTGCCAGAACGCCAGTTCGGCCAGGTTGCGCCGGCTCACCGCCACTTCCTCGAGCATCTGGTGGCGCTCGGCCTCGCGCAGCGCTTGGCTCAGCAGGGTCTGCGCCTGGGTCCAGTGGCCGCGTGCGGTGGCCAGCAGGCCGAGATTCTGCGCGGTGCGCACGCGGCCGGTGGCGTCGTTGAGGTCGGCATAGGCGCGTGCGGCCTGTTCCCAGAACGCCTGCGCGCTGTCCAGATCGCCCAACTGGAAATGCGCGAAGCCGATGTTGTTGAGCGTCTCGGCGACGCCGTGCGCATCGCCGATCGCGCGCCAGGCGGTCAGCGCGCTGCGGAACGCCTGCAGCGCCTGCGGATAGTCGCCGCGCTCCTCGGCCAGCAGGCCGAGTTCGTTGGCGGCGGCGGCCTGGCCGTCGCGGTCGCCGAGTTCGACGTACAGCGCCTGCGCCTGCTGCAGCTTTTGTTCGGCCTCGGCGAAGGCGCCGCCGATGCTCAGCGTGCCCGCCAGGTTGCGCAGGCTGGTGGCGACGCCACGGCGATTGCCGACCTGCCGGCGCAGCTCCACCGCGCGCAGGTACTGCGCCTGTGCCTGCTGCGCCAGGCCGAGCCGGCCGTAGCCCACGCCCAACGCGTTCACCGTCTCCGCTTCGCCATACAGGTCGCGGCCGCGGCGGAACAGCAGTTGCGCGCGCAGCAGGTCGTCGTCCACCGCGGTGGCGGCGTTGCCGCTGAGGATCGCCAGCTTGCCCAGCGCCAACCACAGCCGCGGGTCGTCGGGGTCGCGCTGCGCCAGCGCACGCAGGCGATCGCGTGCCGCGTCCAGGTGGCCGGCCTGTGCCTGGATGCGCGCGACCTGCAACTGCACCTCGCTGTCGTCGGGCCGGGCCGTGGCCAACGCCTGCCAGGCGCTGTCGGCAGCGGCGAGATCGTCTTCGGCTTCCAGGCGCAGCGCCGCCAGCAGGGCCAGGGTGCGCGGCCGCGCCGGCGCCGCAGGCGCGCGCGCATCCAGCGCCTCGCGCGCCTTCTGTTCTTCGCCGATGGCTTGCGCCGCGACCACCTCGGCCAGGCGCAACGGCGCGGACTGCGGCGCCTGCGCGCTGGCCTCGGCGAACTGCTGCAGTGCCTGTGCGCTGTCGTCGCGCTGCTGCGCTGCCAGGCCGCGCGCATACGCCTGCAGGGCGGCGGGCGCGGGCAGGTCGTCGGGCAGGGTGGCGCCTTCGCCGAGCAGCGCCCTGGACGCGATCGGCAACCAGGCGGCGTAGGCCGCGGCGGGATCGGCGGCGGTCGGTCCGTCGATGTGTTGCGGCGCGCCGCTGGCCGGGTGCAGCAGCGCCTGCAGGCGCCAGCCGGCGCCTTGGTGTTGCAGGCTCGGCTGCAGCACGCGCTGCGCCGAAGCGAGCCGGCGCAGCGCCGCCACGTCCAGCGGCGCCTGGCCGGTGGGGTCGTACTGGCGCAACGCCTGCCGGGTGCGCGCGTCATCGACCACGGTCAGCGTTTCGCCGAGGCTGCCGCGCAGCCAGCTGCCGAGCGCCAGGCGTTGCTCGGCGCTGCCCGGGTCGCCGGCCAGCGGCAGGACCAGCAGGCGCGGCAGCGGTTGCGCGGCGACCACCGGCGGCGGGGCGCTGGCGCGTTGCGCTTGCCACTGCCAGGCACCGACGCCAAGCAGGGCAGCACCGGCGAGCGTCGCGGCCAGGCCCAGGCCGGCCCGGCGCCAGCGCCGACGATCGCGCGGCAATTGCCGGCGCTCGATCGCCACGATGACCTCGCCGGCGTGCTGCAAGCGGTCGCGCGGCTGCGGGCGCAGCAGCCGCTGCAGCAACCGCACCAGCCAGCCCGGCACGTCCGCGCGCAGCCGGTCCACCGGCGGCGGCTCGCGCAGCATGCGCTGGGCCAGGGTCTCGGACAGGGTGCCGCCGGCGAACGGCACCTGCCCGGCGAGCATTTCGTAGAGGATCAGGCCCAGCGCGTAGAGGTCGCTGCGCGGGTCGAGCGCGTCGCCGCGCGCCTGTTCCGGCGACAGGTAGGCGGGCGTGCCGATGACGTTGCCCAGGGTCGCGCCGAGACCGCTGCTGGCCATCGAGCAGGCCACGCCGAAGTCGCTGATCAGCGCATCGCCGCCACGCTGCAGCAGGATGTTGGCCGGCTTGAGGTCGCGGTGCACGACGCCGCGTGCATGTGCCGCCTGCAGGCCGCGGGCGATGTCGCCGGCGATGCGCAGGGCGGTGTCGACGTCCAGCCGTTCCTCGCGCTGCAGCCGCGCCTCCAGCGACTCGCCGTCCACGTAGTCCATGCTGATCAGCCAGCGCCCGGCGTGTTCGGCCAGGTCGTGGATGCGCACCACGTGCGGGCTGGACACCTGCCGCGCCAGCAGCAGTTCCTGGCGGAAGCGGGCGAAGGCGTGCGGCCGTTGCGCCAGTTCCGGGCGCAGCAGTTTGACCGCGACGTCGATGCCCAGCGCCTGGTCGTGGGCCAGGTACACCAGGCCCATGCCGCCGATGCCGAGCAAACGCTCGATGCGGAAGCGGCCGGCCAGCACGTCGCCCGGGGTCAGGCTCTCCTGCGCGTACAGGCCGGTGGCGGTGGCCGCATCGCTCATGCCGGCCCAGGCCCCTGTTCCGCGCCGGTGTCGCGCAGCGCCTGGCGGGCGGCGATCCACAGCGCGGCGCGCTCGCAGAAGGCTTCGAGCAATTGCATGTCCAGCGCACCGATGGCGCTGCCGGCGCGGCGGCTGTCGGCGTAGATCGCGCCGAGCACGCGGGTGCCGTCGCGCAGCGGCAGGCATAGCAGGGTGCGCAGGCCGGCGGCGCAGACCGAGGCGCGCTCGGCCAGCCACGGCACGCCGCCGACGTCGTGGGCCACGGTGGCCTGGCCGTCGCGCAGGGCGCGGTGCAGGGCGCCCTCGCTGCCGGGGAGGCTGTGCTGCAGCGGCAGCGGCCCGATCCCGTGGCTGGCCGCGACGCGCTGGCCGTGCGCCTCGGCCAGAACCAGCAGGCCGCGTTCGGCCTGGGCCAGTTCGACCACCGCGTCCAGGCTGGCGCCGAGCAGATCGTCGAGTCCGCCGATCTGGGCGAGCCCTTGGGTGAGGGCGGTGGCGCGATCGCAGCGGGCGCGCTGGCGGCGTTCGGCCAGTTCCGCATCGGCCGGGCTGAGCGGGGCGAACTCGGCGTAGATGTCGCCGAAGCGCAGCCAGGTCGCGGTCTCCAGCGCGATCGGCGCGGCCACCCGCACGCCATCGCGGAAGCTGCCGTTCTTGCTGCCCAGGTCGTGCAACTGCCAGTGGCCGTCGGCCTGCGGCTGCAGTTGCGCGTGCCAGCGCGACACCGAAGGGTGTTCCAGTGCCAGCGCGTTGTCGGCCGCGCGGCCGATCGCCAGGGTCTGCCCGGCGGCGAGCAGCAGCGTCGGTGCCGGCGCGTCGGGCAGGTAGGCAGTCAGGCGCGCGGGCATCGCGGCGTGTCCTCCGTCGCGGTGGGTGCGACCGGTCCCGCAGCGCTCAAGGCGCGTAGAGACGTTGGTAGTCGATGGAGAAGCGCAGCGTCGCGGCGCCGGCCAGCAGTTCGCCGGCGGGGTTGCCTGCGCTCATGCCGGCGTTCCAGGTTTGCGCGATGCCATGGCCGGCGCGCGACGACACCTGCTCGCGGAACCCGTCCAGCGCGACCGTGGCGGCGGTGTAGTCGGCATTGGCCAGGGCGCTCTGTACGCTGTTCAGCATGGCGGCCAGCGGCGCCGCCTCGTTGGCGGGCAACTGCGCCACCAGCGCCTGCAGCCGGCTCAGCTTGGCGGCCACCACGTTGGCGGTCGGACGCAGGTCGTGGAGCACGATGAACTGCGAGAAGCCGCCGGTGGTGCCGCGGGCGCGGACGCTGCCCGGAGCGATCTCATCGGTGATGTCGCGGAAATCGCCGCCCTCCGGGGCCTTGAACAGGCGCAGGGTGCTGTCGGCGGTATAGGCCAGCGCATGGGTGTGCAGCTCCACATGCACGACGCGCCGGAACGTCAGGCCGCCGCTCGGTGGCGGTGTCACCGTGATCAGTAGCGGCAACTGCGACGGCACCTGGCCGGTTTGCGTGCTGGGCAGCCGCGGCAGCAAGGCCGTGACCTGGGCCGGCGTCAGCAGTTCTGCGCTCAGACCGAGGTTGGCCGGGCTGAGACCGCTGGCGTTGTCGAACTCCAGCGTCAGTTCCGCGAGCGGGTGCGGGCCGGCGCCGATGGCCGCCGTCGCCACATTGCCGCTCACGTCCACCTGCACCGGCAGCGGTTGCGCGGCGAGCCCGCCGGACGCCGCGACGGCGCAGAACAGCAGGCAAACCCTTGCGAACATCGTGTGCATCTGAAACCCCCTGTTGCATGTGCCGGCACTGCGCACCGCGCCTGCGTTCCGCCCGGCACCGCGGCGCGCGGCAGCGGCCTTCGTCCCGATCATACCGATCCGTACGGGCGATGCACGCGGCCCTGGGTGTTTCCACCCATGCGGGGTAGGGGCGATCCCGGATAGGCGCCACCGCGCGGCCGCGTCAGGCTGCAGTCACCCGCCCGTCCCGGGCCCACCAACCGGAGATTCCAGATGCCCATCCGTCGTCCCGCACTCGCCATCGGCATTTGCGCCGTGCTCGCCAGCGGCGTCTTCGCTGGCGGCAAGGCCGAAGCTGCCGCGCATCTGGACAGCCTGCTGGAGTCCAAGCTGGCCAGCACGCCGCTGACCGACGAGCTGCAGATCGTCATCACCTACAAGCAGTCCAAGCCGGTCTCGGCGGCGCAGCTGACCGTGTTGCACGACTTGGGCATCACCCGCGGTGTCAGCATGCAGACCCTGCCGATCGCCGGTGCGCTGGCCACGCCGGAGGAGATTCTGGCGCTGGCCGAGCGCGACGACGTCGCTTCGATCTACTACAACGCCCCGCTGCGCTACTTCAACCAGGACGCGCGCCAGGCCACCGGGGTCGACCGCGCGCAGAGCAATCCGGGCGACTTCGGCCGCACCGTGCCGTACACCGGCCGCGGCGTCGGCGTGCTGATCAACGACTCGGGCATCGATGCCACCCACCGCGATCTGGCTTATGGCGACCGCGTGGTGCAGAACGTGCTGGCCAACACCAACCTGCACAATCTGAACTCGATGCTGCCGGTCACCTACCTGGAGGGCGTGCCGAACACCGACGCCGGTTCCGGCCATGGCACCCACTGCGCCGGCACGGTCGGCGGCAGCGGCGCGCAGTCCGGCGGCAAGTACCGCGGCGTGGCGACCGGCGCCAGCCTGGTCGGCTATGGTTCCAGCGGTGTGCTGCTGGTGCTGGATGCGGTGGGCGGCCTGGACTACGCGGCCTCGCACCAGAACAGCTTCAAGGATCCGATCCGCGTCGTCAGCAACTCCTGGGGCACCTCCGGCAAGTTCGATCCGGCCGACCCGGTCAACGTCGCCACCTACGAGCTGTACAAGCGCGGCATCGTCAGCGTGTTCGCCGCCGGCAACGACGGTCCCAAGGAGGACACCCACAACCCGTATGCGCAGGCGCCGTGGGTGATCTCGGTCGCCGCCGGCAACGTCGACGGCACGCTGGCCGACTTCTCCTCGCGCGGCAAGGCCGGCGAGCGCGATACCTTCACCACCGCCGACGGCAAGAGCTGGACCCACATCAACCAGCCCAGCATCACCGCGCCGGGCGTGGACATCATCTCCACGCGCGCCTCCACCGGCCTGCTGCCGCCGCTGGCCGCGCAGAAGGACGAAAAGCTGATCGCGCCGGCGCAGCTGCCGTTCTACACCACCATGAGCGGCACCTCGATGGCCACGCCGCATGTGGCGGGTGTGGTGGCGCTGGTGCTGGAGGCCAATCCGAACCTGACCCCGGACCAGGTCAAGGACCTGATCGAGCGCACCGCCACACCGATGGCGGGACGCGCGTCCTGGGAAGTCGGCGCCGGTTATCTCAACGCTTACTCGGCGTTGCGCGAAGCCAGCAAGAAGTGACCGGATCGGGCGGACGCCAGCGTCCGCCCGATCCGCTGCAAGCGCAGTCGATCGCCGTGTCGTTGCTTGCGATGCAGTCCGGAGGCCGCCGTTCTTCGACCAAATGAAGCGCCGTCCGATCGACTGCTGTCGTTGACGTTTTCGCGGTTGCCTTCGATCACGCTGTCGCCGTTCGGCGGCGTGGTCGGCAGCCACCGCGATCCCCCGTGCTGGACGTGCGGGGTTCCACCGCTCCCCGGAATGGCGTCCGGGAATCGGAATGGGCCCCGCACGTCCCGCATTCCTTTCGGCCGCACCGCGCGCCGATGCGCCGGATCGGGCACGCCGCTCCCGCACCCTGTTTTTGCCGCATGTCGGCGCCCTCTGCCTGCAATGCACTCTGTTGCCGTTCCAGCCGCGGTGTTCGCTGGATCGGGTGGCATGCCCTGGCGTGTGGCTCGCCGTGCAGTGCCGACTGCCGCGAGCGGCGACAGGGGAGCGCACCCTCCGATCCCGTGGTAGTTGCATGCGCCGCGGCTGGGTGTTTCCACCTGGCCGGCCTGGGTGCGATACCGGATTGGCCGCGCATCGGCGCGCCCGGCACGCTGCGGTGACCGCCCGCTACGGGCTTCGACGATCCGGAGATTCCGCAATGTCCATTCGCCGTCCCGTTCTTGCCGTCGGTATCTGCGCCATCCTCGCCGGCGGTGTGTTCGCCGGCGGCGACGCCCTGGCCGCCGCCCATCTCGACCAGGTACTGGAAGCCAAGCTCGCCGCTGCGCCGGCCGGCGACGCACTGCAGATCGTGATCACCTACGATCAGTCCGGGCCGGTCTCGGCCTCGCAGCTCACCGCGCTGCATGCGCTGGGCATCACCCGCGGGATCACCATGCGCACGCTGCCGATCGCCGGCGCGCTGGCCACGCCGGCCGAGATCCGCGCGCTGGCGCAGCGCGACGACGTCGCCTCGATCTACTACAACGCACCGCTGCGCTATTTCAACAAGGAAGCGCGCGAGCTGACCGGCGTGGACCGCGCGCAGGGCAATCCCGGCGATTTCGGCCGCGCGCTGCCCTACAGCGGCCGCGGCGTCGGGGTGATGATCAACGATTCCGGCATCGATGCCACCCATCGCGATCTCGCCTACGGCACCCGCGTCGTGCAGAACGTGCTGGGCACCACCAACCTGGCCAACGTCGATGCGATGCTGCCGATCACCTATGCGGAGGGCGTGCCCAATACCGACCTCGGCTCCGGCCATGGCACGCACTGCGCCGGCACGGTCGGCGGCACCGGCGCGCAGTCCAATGGCGCCTATCGCGGCGTGGCGACCGGCGCCAGTCTGGTCGGCTACGGATCCGGTGCGGTGCTGCTGATCCTGGACGCGGTCGGCGGCCTGGATTATGCGGCCACGCACCAGTTCAGCTTCAAGGATCCGATCCGCGTCACCAGCAATTCCTGGGGCTCCTCCGGCAAGTTCGATCCGCAGAATCCGGTCAACGTCGCCACCTACGAGCTATACAAGCGCGGCATCGTCAGCGTGTTCGCCGCCGGCAACGACGGCCCCAACGAGGACACCCACAATCCGTACGCGCAGGCGCCGTGGGTGATCTCGGTGGCCGCGGGCGAGAAGGACGGCACGCTGGCCGACTTCTCCTCGCGCGGCAAGCGCGGCGAGAGCGGCAGCTTCACCATGGCCGACGGCAAGACCTGGACCTATCTCAACGAGCCGACGATCACCGCGCCCGGCGTGGACATCGTCTCCACCCGCGATTCCACCGGCGCGCTGCCGCCGCTGGCCGCGGACAAGGACAGCAAGCTGATCGCGCCGGCGCAACTGCCGTTCTACACCACCATGAGCGGTACCTCGATGGCCACCCCGCACGTGGCCGGCATCGTCGCGCTGCTGCTGGAGGCCAACCCGGACCTGACTCCGGACCAGATCAAGGACCTGCTCGAACGCACCGCCACCAACATCCCCGGGCGCACGTACTGGGAGGCTGGCGCGGGCTACGTGAATGCCTATGCCGCGCTGTTGGAAGCGAGCAAGCAGCGCAGCGGCTTCGGCAAGACGGTCAATTCCCTGCATCCGTTCTACAGCAATGCGCTGGTGCTGCCCGGCGGCAGCCAGCCGTTCGAGGTGGCGTTCTCGCCAGTGGGTACGCCGCAAACGCAGGCGTTCACCGTCGGCAAGGACGTCGCCTGGGTCAGCGCCAAGGCCACCATCGACGCCAACACCCAGGCGCTGGTGCTGACCGATCCGGACGGCGTCAGCCACGGCTCGCCGGTGGCGTTGCCGTTGCTGGGCAGCACGGTCAGTGTCGGTGCGCCGGGCAAGCCGGGCACCTGGACCATCAGCGTGCGCGGCATCGGTTCGATCAGTGGCGTGCCGGTGGCGCCCAAGGGCAGCAACGGCATCGCGGCCCCGGGCATGGTGCGCGGCACCCTGGATTTCCTGCGCAGCGGCGGCTACACCGGCCTCAACGACGTCGCCAGCGGCGACCGCGATCGCGGCGCGGTGGAGTACGCGGTCGCCAACCGCCTGATGGACGGCTACGCCGACGGCCTGTTCCGTCCGCAGAATCCGCTCAAGCGCGCGGAGTTGGCGCGCTATCTGGTGATGGGCGCCGGCGTGCGCCAGGCGCTGCCGGCCACGCCCAGCTTCAGCGGGCTCGGCCGCAACGACCCGGCCTATCCGTTCGCCGAGGCGGCGGTGGGCAAGGGCGGGGTGCTGCGCGACCTGCAGCAGAACCAGGCCGCGGTGCTGGGGCTGGTCGCCGGCGATTTCCGTCCCAACGACGCCGTCAGCAAACTGCAGTTGGCGTATTCGCTGGTGCAGGCGCTGGGCCTGCAGACGCAGGCGCTGGCCTTCGACGGCACGCTGTCGGTGAGTTACAACAACCAGCGCCTGCCGATCGAGGACGTGGCGGCGATCCCGAGCAACCTGCGCGGCTATGTGCAGCTGGCGCTGGATGCCGGCATCCTCAACGCGCGCTTCGCGGTGACCCAGGGGCCGCAGGACCTGCAGCCGACCCTGCATGCCTACTTCGATCCGGGCAGCACGGTGTCGCGCAGCGGCTATGCAGTGATCGCCGGGCGCTTCCTCGGCGTCAATCGGCAGGCCAAGGACTGAGGACTGCGGTGACCGCGGCGACAGCATGCGCTCAGGCGCAAGGCCTGCGCCGTGCTGGTTTGCTGCGGTAGGCGTCTGCTGCCGCTGCGAGCGCGCCACTGGCAACCCGTTGTTGCCGCGGCTCGGCGGGATCTGTCCTTGCAACGTGTGGGCGCGGCTTCAGCCGCGACGCGGTGTAGCAGGAATGCGCGTCGCGGCTGAAGCCGCTCCTGCAAATGACGTTTCGTCGTTGTTGGAGCTGCCCCGAAAACCGCTCCTACACGTGAGCCCGCCTGATCGCTGGAGGCCCCATAGGCGCGGCATCAGTTTTCCCGCGGATGCACGCTGACCGTGGCGGTCATGCCCGCAGCGAGCAGGGTGCCCTGCGGCACGCTGGCCGGATCGATGCGGATGCGCACCGGCACGCGCTGCGCCAGGCGGATCCAGTTGAAGGTGGGGCTGACGTTGGCCAGCAGCGAGGTGCCGGTCGGATTGTCGCTGTCGGAAATGCCGCGGGCGATGCCCTCGACCTGGCCGTGCAGCATCAGCCCGCCGCTCATCAGGCGGATGTCGGCGCGGTCGCCGACGTGGACCCGCGGCAGCTTGGTTTCCTCGAAATAGCCGTAGACCCACATCGCATCGTCGCGGACCAGCGCCAGGCGCGCACTGCCGGCCTGGGCGTAGTCGCCGACGCGCACTTCCAGATTGGTGATGTAGCCGTCGGCGGTGGCGCGGACCTGGGTGCGCTGCAGATCCAGCTCGGCCAGGTCGAGCGCGGCCTGCGCCTGTTCCACCGATGCCACCGCCTGCGCCTGTGCCGCGGTGGCCTGGCCGCGCAGCGCCGCGCTGCGGTGCACGTCGGCCTGCGCCGAACGCGCGGTGGCTTCTGCATCCGAGCGCGCTTCGGCGGAGATCACCGCGGCGGCACGCGCGCGCCGTTCGGCCTGGGCGCGGCGCATCTGGAATTCCGCTTCGCTGGCCGCCTGGGTGGCGGCCGCCGCGGACAGGCTGGCGCCGGCCGCACGCGCCTGCGCCTGCGCGACCGCAAGGTTGGCGCGGGCCTTTTCCAGGGCCAGCTCGTAGCGCTTTCGGTCCACGCTGAACAGCAGGTCGCCGCGCTTGACGTGCTGGTTGTCGCGCACGGCGACCGCATCGACCAGGCCGGACACGTCCGGCGCGATCCGCACGACTTCCGCGCGCACGCGGCCGTCGCGGGTCCAGGGCGAGAGCATGTAATGGCGCCACAGCGCATGCGCCAGCAGGGCGGCGACCAGCACCACGACGGCGGTCAGGGCGAAACGGATCAGGGCAGGGGTCTTCATGGCGGGACTCACGGAAGAAGGAGCAGGCCGAGCGCGGCGAAGGCGCCGACGTAGATAGCCAGACGGAACAGGGAGGGATGCCAGGCGTAGCGGTACAGGCCGGCGCGGCCGGCGACCGCGTCCAGCGCCCAGGCCACCAGCAGCAGGGCCAGGCCCAACACCAGCAGGCCGGGCACGTACACCCCGGCGATCGAGAGTTCAGCGGGCAGCAGCATCGTCGGCTCCTGGGGTGGCGGTGGTCGGCGCAGGCGTATCGGCCAGCGCGGCGAGAACGGAATCGGCGTCGAGCAGCGCGCCGCGCAGCAACAACAAGTGCTCGCGGGTGGGTTTCCAGCGCAGCGGTACCGCGCCTTCCACCTGGCTGGCGGCCAGCGCTGCCTCCACCCGCTGCAAGGCGTGTCGGTGCCGTTGCGGGCTGGGGTCGAGATACAGGTCGGCCAGCGCCTGCACGGCGGCCTCCACCGCGGTGGCCAGGGCCGGCGGCAGCGTGCCTTCGGCCGCATCGCGGCGCAGTTCGACCAGGGTGCGCCCGGTTTCGTGCACCGACAGCGCCCAGCCGAGCAGGTCGCGCAGTTCGTCGCTGCCCGGCGGGGTGTGCGCGACGATCTGCTGGAACAGGTCACGGTTGACGCTCTCCAGTTGCAGCGCCAGCCCCGGCAGCGGCGCACGCGCGGCCAGCGTGGTCTGCCGCCGCAGCCGCTCCAGCAGGCGCCGGCGCTGCCAGCGGGTGCCGATCACCGGCGGCACGAATACGAACGTCGCGCTCACCGCCAGCGTCCCCAGTAGCAGCGGCACCACGCTGTTGAAGGTGGCCGCGGCGTTGAAGCTTGGCGTCGGCTGGACCGCCAGGATCGAAACGAAGGCCAGGTTGGCGCCGGTGGCGAAGCCGTACAGCGCCGGTTTCGAGGCCAGGTACAGGGTCACCAGCAGGAACGGCAGGGTGCCGGCGACGAACAGCACATAGCCGTCCATCTGCGGCAGCACCAGCAACTGGCAGATCACGCCCAGTACGATGCCGAACACGAACCCCTTGAACAGCGAGCGCGCGGCAGCGGGCGCGTTGGCGCTGGACGACAGGATCGCGCTCAGCGCCACTGCCTGGAACACCGCGGTGGCACCGCTGATCCAGCCGGCCTGGATCCACAGCCAGCACATCGTCGCCACCAGCAACGCGCTGCGCAGCGCGGTCAGTGCGGCCGCGGCGTAGTCGTTGCCGCGCACGAACACCGCGGTGTCGCCGCGGTCCTGCGGCGTGCGCCACTGCTGCGGCGCGACCAGGGTCGCCTCGGTGGCCACGTAGTCGTGCAGGTCGGCGAAGAACCGCCGCAGCAGCGACACGCCGGTGTCGAATCCCTCGTGCCGTGCCGCCGGCAGGATCGCACGCGCTTCGGCCGCACGCGTCGCCAGCGCATCGCGGCACGCCGCCAGCTTGCGCGCGGTCGCGGCTGCGCCCTCGCGTCCGCCGCGGTCGCTGAGCGCGGCCTTCAGCGGCCGATACAGGCCGATCAGCGCCTCGGCCACCTCCGCATCGCCGCTGCGCAGCAGCCGGTTGATGTAGTGGTGCAGCGCCTGGAAGCTGGTCGACACCGCCATGAAGCGCTGGTTGAGCAGGCGCAGGCGGCCGCTGCGCACCCGTGCCTCCGGATCCTCGAACACCACCGAACTGCGCAGGTCCTCGATGGTAACCGCGTCGCGCACGAAGCGCAGGTGCGCCTGCTCCATCGCCTCGCGGGGCAGCTCCCCGCCGGTGGCGTCACGGACGAAGTCCAGGAAGCCGTCGGACGCACGGCGCACGGTATCGCGCAGGGTCTGGCGCAGCCGGCTGGGAAACACCACGTCGCTGACGATGCCGGTCACCAGCAGGCCCAGCACCACCTCGGTCACCCGCGCCACCACCAGGTTGAACACGTTCTGCGGCTGGTTCACCGCCGGCAGCGCGATCAGCGCCACCGTGTAGCCGGACAGCACGAAGGCATACGCCTTGAAGTTGCGGTACAGCAGCGCGCCGCCGGTGCAGGCGCCGATCCACAGCGACAGTGCCAGCACGAACAGCACCGGCTCCTGCGGGAACAGCGCCACCATCGTCAGCGCCGCGACGCTGCCGATCAGCGTGCCCAGCACCCGGTAGAAGCCCTTGGCGAAGACCATGCCGGTCTGCCGGTGCATCACCACCACCACGGTGATCATCGCGGTCATCGGCGAGGCCAGGTCCAGACGCAGGGCGATCCAGCCGGCCAGATAGATCGACAGCAGCGTGCGCAGCACGAACAGCCAGGCCTCGCCTTCACCGCGCAGGGCGTCGGCCAGCAGGGTGCGCAGGCCTGGCGCTGCCTCGGCAGCGGCGGCGGCGTTGGGGTGTTGTGCGCTCATGCGGCGTCCTCGACCCCGCGCAGCAGGGTCTTCAGCAGCGCCTGCAACTGCGCCAGCGCCGCCGGATCCAGATGCTGCACATACGTGTTGAGCTGGGCGGAGAGGTCGGGGATCAACGCCTCGATCAGGCGCTCGCCGGCCTCGGTCAGCCGAAGCAGCAGCATGCGCCGATCCTCGGCACTGGGCATGCGCTGGATCAGGCCCTTGTCGACCAGCTGACTGGTCAGACGGGTGATGTTGGCCGACTTTTCCCCCGCCGCGTCGCTCAGCTGGGACGGGTTCAAGGTTCCGTCGGGGCTGGCGTCGATCATCATCAGCACGTTGTATTCGGCGTAGCTCAGGCCATAGGGCCGCAACACCTCGTTGCTCTGGTCGAGGCTGAGCTTGTGCAGGAGCTTGATCAACCGCAGGACCAGCGCGGCTTGCCGCGGGAAGTGCGGATGCTTGCGGGCGGTCACGTCCAGGCGCTGCTCGGTGGCGGCGAAGCGGCTCATGCGCGGCTCGATGATTTGTACATGTGTAAATAATACATTTATGTATTAATTTTGCGGTAACGCCGGCTGAACGCGGCCCGCTGGAGGAGGTGTGCCTCAGGAAAAGCGCACGGACAGGTCTGCGCCGAGGGCGCCGTGCGTTAGCGTGCCGCGCGGCAGGTCGAGGCAGCGCCTGTGTCCGGTGAAGCGCGGGTCGACGCGCAGGCGCGTTCCGCGCCCCGGAAGCCGGGACGTCGCGTTGGAGGGAGCGGGGGCAGGTGGCGCCTCAGCGCCACCGTCGGGTCAACGCAGCACGCCGTCCAGGCCGGGCGCGGGCGAGAGCATGTTGCGGGTGTCGATCTCGAAGCTGCGCTGCTTCTTGTCTTCCGGCGTCGCGGCGATGCTGCCCTTCAGGGTGTACTCCAGGCTGCGGCGGCCGGCCAGGGCATCGGCGACGGCCATGCGCGCGCTGGAGCTGGGCTTCAGCGCGACGCTCACCACGTCCGCCGTCTCCGGGCCGATCGAAATGCCGGGTGCGGCCTGCAGACTGCCGGCCGCTTCGCCGCCCACCCCGAGGTCCAGACGCAGGGTGTCGTAGCGCATCGGAATGCTGCTGTAGTTCTGCAGGCGCAGGTCCACCTTCCAGCTGCCGTCCATGTTGACCGTCAGTTGCTGCACGCTGGCGGCCGGGTCCGACACACGCCGCACGATGCCGTCGCTGCAGGCGCCGAGCAACGCGGTGCACAACACGAGCAAGCCGAGGCGGAGCGGGTGACGCATGGGCGGAATCCACGGAAAGGAAGACCGGCGAAGACTACACCACACCCCTGTCTGCCGTGGTGGCGCAGCGATGGCGGAGCCTCCCCCGGACTGCGCGGGCTACGGAAAGCTGGCGGCATGCCGGCGGTCGCGCGCGACGTGGCGTGACGCAAGGCGGACAGCGGACACGCTCTACTGGCGCCTTCGCTTGGTGTCGAGCGCTTCCGCCACTGGAATGGCAGGCCCGCCCAACCTAGCTGCGCGATGGCGTCGTCCGCGTCGTGCCATCTGCCGTCAGCCCTCAATCCGGCATGCGGCCGGCCTGTGGGCCGGCCATCACCCCGTTCCGTCATGCCATCCACCTCCGTTGCTGCTCCTCCGATCGCCCTTGGCGCAGCAACCCACCAGATCATCCAGGCTGACCCGCACGTGCCTGCGGACGTTCAGGTACGGCGGAATGACCGCGGCTGGCCGGGCGTCCGGTCGGTGTCCTCGGCGATCCGGCCGGCGGCCATCACCAAGGCGTCCCTGCCGTGCGCCGGCCGGATGCCGAGGACGTGTCCAGCATCGCGTGCCCTCGGATCGGACGCAGTCGGCGCAGGCCGCGGCGGTCGGTAGGAAAATTCTGCAACATTGCGCTTGCCCAATCCCGATCACCTCGCTATGATGCGCGTCCTCGCACCGGTCCTGCCGCGTTGCGCAGTGGCCGAGTAGCTCAGTTGGTAGAGCAGGGGATTGAAAATCCCCGTGTCGGCGGTTCGATTCCGTCCTCGGCCACCATTCTTTCAGGGCTTGCAGCAATGCAGGCCCTTTTCTTTTGCCGCGAGGGTTTGCGGCATCTGCATGCCTTGGCGGTGTGTTGTGCTGCCTTGGTCGCCGTCGTCGAAGGTGGCGTACGGCGTCGTCATTCGGCGTCCGGGCCGATCTCCCGCGCTGTGCAGATTTCCGCATGCGCGAGGCCTGTTGCGACTGTCCTCTGCCCTGATCGGGTGTGAAGAAGGCGTGTCAACGTGCGTAGACAACTGCACCCAGTTCACGGTTTTTCGGGATCTTCCGCTCAATCAACGGCGCTGGCTGTCGTAATCATAGGCACGGGCAATCGGGGGAACCTGCCAATGACCAGCGGATTCGGACGGAGATATGGCGGCGTGGCCCTGCTGTTGGCCATGGCCGGCAACGCCGTGGCAGCCCCTTCCGACCGGACCGAGCATGCGGGCGAGCAGGGCGGTCACGGTGCCGATGCGCCCTACATCGAGCAGGTCGGTTCCGAGTGCGTGATGGTCAATACCTACCTGCAGCGGCGCGACGGGGTGGTCGAGCGCGTGGTGCTGCGCGAGCCGGTGCAGTGCGCCAGCCATCCGGACCAGCACTCCATGGCCGATCTGAGCAACTGACCGCAGCGCCATGACGGCCGGCGCCTTGCGCCGCGCTTTACATCGCTGCGTCGCTCCTGCATAAGCTGCTGCTTCCCGTCCATCGGAACCTGCGCATGCGCCTTTCGCCGATCGCGCTGCTGTTGCTGGCGTGCCTGTTGTGCCTCGCACCGCCGCTGCGCGCCGCGCAGCCGGTGAGCTCGGTCGCCGCGTTCGATCTCGGCCGTTATGCCGGGCAGTGGCACGAGATCGCGCATCTGCCGGTCTCCTTCCAGAAGAAATGCGTCGGCGACGTCACCGCGGCCTATGTGCTGCGCGACGACGGTCAGGTCGGCGTGCGCAACGCCTGCCGCACCGCCAGCGGCGACACGCTGGCGGCCGACGGTGTGGCCCGGCGGGTGGAGGGCCATCCCGGGCGGCTGCAGGTGCGCTTCGCGCCGGATTGGCTGGCCTGGCTGCCGATGGTGTGGGCCGACTACTGGGTGATCGCGCTCGACCCGGATTATCAATGGGCGCTGATCGGCGAACCCGGACGCAAGTACCTGTGGGTGCTGTCGCGCTCGCCGCGCATGCAGCGCAGCGTGTTCGAGGGCATCAAGGCCAAGGCGGTGGCGATGGGGTACGACCTCGACCCGCTGCTGGTGGTCGCGCCGCTGGACTGAGTGGGGCGCTGCCGGCGCGTCTTTGCGGGCAAACCGGTGCCGCATGGGCGACAGGCGCTGAAGACTGGGCCATCGCTGGGACTTTGCCGCGCGTTGCGCGACGCTTGGGGCAGCGACTTTGCAGTTCGCTGTGGCCGGCTGCTTCCGCCGGCGGTGGCCGTTGCCCTGGAAGATGCGCCTTGGCGCCTGCTGTCTGGCAGTGCATCGTGCATGCCGGGTGACGCGTCGCAGGCCACCCTGTGTGACGGACGCTGCAACCGCTCGGCGTCAGCCGGGAAATGCCGTCAGTGCCGCGGCCAGCAGGTCTGCGCTGTCGCCGTCGCGCAGCGCCTGCAGGGCGTTGCGGCCATCGGCCAGGCGCACCTCCCGCAGCCATTGCGCCAGCGTCGCCAGATCGCTGCCGCAGCCGTTCCAGGCCACGCAGATGGTGTCGCCGACATTGTGCAGGTCGGCGTGGTTCAGATGCTCCAGGGTGCCGTCATGCGCCAGCCAGGCGAGTGCGCGTTGCGCATCCTCCGGTGCGCCATAGGCGGCGCCGTCGATCAGCGACAGCAGGTCGCTGCTGTCGGCGCGCCGCTCGGCCCGGCGTCGTTCGGCGCGACGCATGCCCTGCAGGATCGCCTTGATCCTTCCTTCGTGAATGCTGTCGGTCATGGGCGGCGAGGCGATGCGGGTGGACGGGTCACTCTTCGCGCTCGGCACGCAGTTGCAGTTCGCCGTCGGCCAGGCGTGCGCGCAGCCGATCGCCGGGGGCGACCTGAGCGGCCGAGCGCACCACGCTGCCGTCGTCGACGCGGGTCAGGATGCTGTAGCCGCGCGCCACGGTCGCCAGCGGGCTGACCGTCTCCAGTGCACGCGCCAGTGCGCGCAGGCGCTGCGCATCGGTCTGCAGTTGCCGCGCCATCGCCGCCTGCGGACGTCGGCCCAGCGCCAGCAGGCGCACCCGCAGCATCGCCAGCCGCCGTTGCGGCTGCGCGGCGCGCAGCACCGCGGCGGCATGGCGCAACTGGGCATGCCGGCGTTCCTGCTGCTGCCGCCACACCGCCGCCAGCCGTCGTCCGATCTCGTGCTGGCGGCGCTGCAGCAACTGCAGGCGCACCTGCGGGCTCTGCGCCTGCAGGCGCAGCAGGGCGCGGTCGGCGCGTTGCTGCGCTTGCCGCAGCCGGTGCTGCTGCCAGCGCAGCAACGCGGCATGCTGGGAGCGCAGGCGCGCGCCGAGATCGCGCTGGTCGGGCACCAGCAATTCGGCGGCGACCGACGGGGTGGGCGCGCGCAGGTCGGCGGCGAAATCGGCCAGGGTCACGTCGGTCTCGTGGCCGACGGCCGACACCACCGGGGTGACTGCCGCGGCGATGGTGCGTGCCAGGTGTTCGTCGTTGAACGCCCACAGGTCCTCCAGCGAGCCGCCGCCGCGGGTCAGCAGGATCGCGTCGTAGCGGCCGCTGGCGTCGGCCTGGCGCAGCAAGGCGGCAATCTGCGCCGCGGCGCTGTCGCCCTGGACCAGGCTCGGCAGGATGTCCACCTGCAGCAGCGGCATGCGCCGGCCGAGCACGCTCAACACGTCGCGCACCGCGGCGCCGCTGGGCGAGGTGATGACCGCCAGGCGCCGCACGAAGCCGGGCAGGGCGCGCTTGCGCTCGCTGGCGAACAGGCCTTCGGCGGCAAGCCGGGCCTTGAGCTCCTCGAACGCCCGGCGCAACGCGCCTTCGCCGGCTTCCTCCAGATGATCCAGCACCAACTGGTAGTCGCCGCGCGCTTCGTACAGGGTCAGGCGCCCGCGCGCCAGCACCCGCAGGCCTTCGCGCGGCACGAACCGCAGCCATTGGCTCTTGGGCTTGAACATCGCGCAGCGCACCTGCGCGCGCGCATCCTTCAGGGTGAAGTACAGGTGGCCGGACGAGGGGCGGGTGACGTTGCCCAGTTCGCCTTCCACCCAGGCCAGCGGGAAGGCGCTCTCCAGCAGGTCGCGGGCCAGCGTGTTGAGCTGGCTGGGGCTGAGGATCTGGTCGGCGCGATCGGACATGCGGGCAGTGCAGGGCGTACGGGCGCCTATCCTCGCACGTCGGCAGCTGTGGCCGGCTGCGTCGACGTGGCTGCATGCCGGGCCAGCGCCCACTGCACGTGCTCGCGCACCAGCGGCGAGGGATGCTGCGCGCGCGCGCCTAGCGCGGCCAGCACCTGCGGCGTGGTCGGGGCGTTGCCCAGCGCTACGGCGATATTGCGCAGCCAGCGCTCGTGCCCGCTGCGGCGGATCGCGCTGCCTTCGGTGCGGCGAAGGAACTCGTCTTCCTCCCAGGCGAACAACTGCGCCAGCGTGGCCTTGTCCAGATCGTTGCGCGCGCGGAAGTCCGGCTCGTCGCTGCGCTTGGCGAACTTGTTCCAGGGGCAGATCAGCTGGCAGTCGTCGCAGCCGAAGATGCGGTTGCCGATCGCCGGGCGCAGTTCCTCGGGAATCGCGCCGTCGTGCTCGATCGTGAGGTAGGCGATGCAACGGCGCGCATCGAGCCGGTACGGCGCGACGATCGCCTGGGTGGGGCAGACGTCGATGCAGCGCGTGCAGGTGCCGCAGTGGGCGCTGGCCGGCGGGTCGATCGGCAGCGGCAGATCGACGTAGATCTCGCCGAGGAAGAACCAGGAGCCGCCGTTGCGGTCGATCAGGCAGGTGTGCTTGCCGATCCAGCCCAGGCCGGCGTCGCGCGCCAGGGCGCGTTCGAGCACCGGTGCCGAATCGACGAACACGCGGTGGCCGAACGGGCCGATCTCGTCCTGGATGCGCTCGGCCAGCTTCTGCAGGCGGTTGCGCATCAGCTTGTGGTAATCGCGGCCCAGCGCGTAGCGCGCGACGTAGGCGCGCTCGCCGTCGCGCAGCGTGTCCCAGGCCGAATCGTCGTCGTTGCGGCCGTAGTCCAGGCCCACCGAGATCACCCGCAATGTGCCGGGAATGAGTTCGGCCGGGCGGGAACGCTTGTCGCCATGCTGGGCCATCCAGTGCATCGTCCCGTACAGGCCCTGTTCCAGCCAGTCGCGCAGATGCGCCTCGTCCTGCTGCAGCTCGATCCCGGCGATGCCGCAGCGCTGGAAGCCGAACGTGCGCGCCAGCGCGCGGATGCGCGCGGCCGCGGTGTGGGGATCGGCGATGTCGAGGCGGGCGGACATCGCGCAAGTATAGAATCCCGTGCATGTACGACTGCTTCGATCTCTATGCCACCGCGGACGCGCGCCGCATCGATGCGCAGGCCACCGCGCTGCTGGGCGGCGACGGCTACACGCTGATGCAGCGCGCCGGTCAGGCCGCGTGGCAGACGCTGTTGCAGCGCTGGCCGCAGGCGCAGCGCATCCTGGTGGCCTGTGGCAGCGGCAACAACGGTGGCGATGGCTACGTGCTGGCGCGGCTGGCGCATCGCGCCGGACGCCAGGTGCGCGTGCTGCAGTTGCCCGGGCGCGGTCCGCAGTCGCCGCTGGCGCAACGCGCCTGCACCGACTACATCGGCGTCGGCGGCCGTATCGAGGAGTTCGACGCGGCACTGGCGCCGGCCGACGTGGTGGTCGATGCGTTGCTCGGCATCGGCCTCAATCGCGCGCCGGACGCCGAACTGGCGGCGCTGCTCGGCGCGCTGGGCGGACTTGGCGCGCCGGTACTCGCGCTGGACGTGCCCAGTGGCGTGGACGCCGAGTCCGGCAGCGTGCCCGGCGCGGTGTTGCCGGCGACGCTGACCTTGCAGTTCATCGTGGCCCACGCCGGCTTGCATACCGGTGCGGCCTTGAACCATGTCGGCGAGCGCGCACTGGCCACGCTGGAGGTGCCGCCGGCTGCGTTCGCCGGTTGCGTGCCGCGCGCACAGGCCTGGACCGTCGGCGCCTTGCGCCGCCATCTGGCGCCGCGCCGGCAGGACAGCCACAAAGGCGACTCCGGGCATGTGCTGTGCGTCGGCGGCAATCTCGGCAGCGGCGGAGCGGTGATGCTCAGTGCCGAATCGGCCCTGCGCAGCGGCGCCGGCCTGGTCAGCGTGGCCACCCGTGGCGCGCACGTGGCGCCGCTGCTGGCGCGCTGTCCGGAGGCGATGGCGCATGCGGTCGACGATGCGACGGCGCTGGCGCCGTTGCTGCGCAAGGCCAGTGTGGTTGCGCTCGGGCCCGGGCTTGGCCAGGACGATTGGGCGCAGGCGCTGTGGCAGACGGTCCTGGCCGATTCGGACCGCGCGCTGATCCTGGACGCCGATGCATTGAACCTGCTTGCGCAGGCGCCGCGGCCCGTCCCGCAGGCGGTACTGACGCCGCACCCGGGCGAGGCCGGGCGCCTGCTCGGCATTTCAACGGCCGAGGTGCAACGCGATCGCTTCGCGGCCGCTGCGGCCTTGGCCGAACGCTATCAGGCGACGATTGTGCTGAAAGGGGCCGGCAGCTTGGTCGCCGCGCCCGGGCAGACGCCGCGGGTGATCGCCGCCGGCAATCCGGGCATGGCGGTCGGCGGCATGGGCGATCTGTTGACCGGGGTGGTCGCGGCGCTGCGCGCGCAGGGCCTGCCGGCGTTCGAGGCGGCCAGCGTCGGCGCGCTGCTGCATGCCGGCGCCGGCGATCGCGCGGCCGCCGACGGCCAGCGCGGCCTGCTGCCCACCGACCTGTTGCCGGCGCTGCGGCGCCTGTCCAATCCGGAATCCGAACCATGAGCCTCAGCTTGTTCCTGCCCGACAGCCAGGCCACCGAACGGCTCGGTCGCGCGCTGGCCGCGACCCGCCCGGCGCAGGCCTCGGTGCATCTGCACGGGGATCTGGGTGCCGGCAAATCGACCCTGGCACGGGCGCTGCTGCGCGCGCTCGGGGTGCAGGGCGCGATCCGCAGCCCCACCTACACCCTGGTGGAGCGCTACCCGCTGGCCGATGGCGAGGCCTGGCACCTGGATCTGTACCGCATCGGCGCGGCGGGCGAACTGGATTTCCTCGGGCTGGACGAGGGCGGGGCCACGCTGTGGCTGGTGGAATGGCCGGAGCGCGGCGGCGACGTGCTGGCGCCCGCCGATCTGGACGTGCGCCTGGCGGTGCACGGCGACGGGCGTCGTGTCGCCCTGCAGGCACGTACCGATGTGGGGACCGCCTGGCTGGCGCAGCTGGCCCAGCAGGCCGACTTGCAGGGACTTTTTGCCGGCTGACGCTAGAAAGTGAAGGCAGGTTATGGATTATTAAGGGAAAACCGCTTGCCTTTGACTCCCGGCGATGTTTGAATCGCGTTATGCGCCCGGGGACCCGTTTTTTCGCCAGTTTCGCCGCTGCCGCAGGCTGGTGCCTGGCGGCGCAGACGGCGTTTGCCGGGCAGGTGCAGTCGGTCTCGCTCGACAACGGCGCCACCGGCACCCGCGCCGAGATCCGTCTGCAGGGCAGCGGTGGCTTCAGCACGCTGTCGCTGGCCAATCCCAATCGCCTGGTCGTCGATCTTCCCGATTCCTCCGCTGCCAAGGGCCTGAAGCTGCCGGCCGGCGGCGGCGTGGTCAGCGCAGTGCGCACCGGCCATCCGGTGCCGGGCACCTTGCGCATCGTGTTCGACCTGAGCAGTTCGGTGGTGGCGTTCAAGCCGCAGATGCAGACCATCGGCGGCAGTTCGGTGCTGGTGATCGAGTGGCCGGGCGAGGCCCCGGCGGGCAAGGTGGTCGCCGCCGACGCGCCGGCAGCCGTGGCCCCGATGCCGCAGGCCACGCCTGTCGCAGCGCCCAAGCCGGCGGTGGATGCGCGCGCCGAAGCCGCACGCGCGACCGCGGCACTGACCTCGTCGGTGGTGCAGCGTGCCAGCCAGCCAGCGCCGACCCCGGTGCCGCCGCCCGCCGCGCCCACGCCAGCCCCGACCGTCGCTGCCTCTGCGCCGAGCGTTGCTGCCGCGGTGGCCGGCCGTCCTATGCCCGGCGTTGTGCCGACGCCGGCGCCTGCGACAGTCGCGCCGCCGGCGAACGCGCCGTCCGAGCGTGACGACGCGGACGACGATGCGGCGGTGGCAGCTGCCGCCGAAGCGCGGCCGGTCATGCCCAGCGCGGCCTCGCGGGTGAAGATGGCGCCCGGCATGCGTCCGCTGATCGTGGCCATCGATCCCGGCCATGGCGGCCAGGATCCGGGCGCCAGCGGTCCGACCGGCAAGCACGAGAAGGACGTGACCCTGGCGATCGGCCGCGAACTGGCGCGCCAGATCAACGCCACGCCGGGCATGAAGGCCTACATGACCCGCACTACCGACGTGTTCATTCCCTTGCCGATGCGCGCGCAGAAGGCGCGCGCGGCCAAGGCCGACATCTTCATCTCGATCCACGCCGACGCGGCAGAGAACCGCAGCGCGACCGGTTCCTCGGTGTACGTGCTGTCGACCAAGGGCGCGTCCTCGCAGCGCGCGCGCTGGCTCGCGGACAAGGAAAACGCCGCCGACCTGATCGGTGGCGTGCGCCTGCAGAAGACCGACAGCACCCTGGCCAACGTCTTGCTGGACCTGGCCCAGAGCGGCCACATGAAGTCCTCCGAAGATGCGGCCGAGCAAGTGCTGGGCGGACTCAAGCGGATCGGCAACAACCACAAGCCCGAGATCGAGCGCGCGAACTTCGCGGTGCTGCGCACCTCGGACATGCCGGCGATGCTGGTCGAGACCGCCTTCATCTCCAACCCGGACGAAGAACGCCGGCTGACCGATCCGGCCTACCAGCGCCGCATCGCCGGTGCCGTGCTCGATGGCGTCAGCACCTTCTTCACCCGGCAGCCGCCGCCGGGCACGCTGTTCGCCGCGCGCGCGCAGGCCGAGGCCGAAGCGGCCAGCACGGTGGCCGGCGGCAGCCGCTGAGGCGCTATCATTAACGGCTGATCCTCGATGACGGCGTCCGCGCCGCGAGCCGTGCCGATGTTCTTCTTCTGCTGTCGTTTTCGTCCTGTCGCCACGACCGGCGCGCGTCTGTGCGCGCATGGAGCGAGGAAGGCATGAGCATCCGTCAGCTGCCCGAGATCCTGATCAACCAGATCGCTGCCGGCGAAGTGGTCGAGCGTCCGGCCTCTGTCGTCAAGGAACTGGTGGAGAACGCGCTGGACGCCGGTGCGCACCGCGTCGACATCGATCTGGAAGAAGGCGGCGTGCGCCTGATCCGCATCCGCGACGACGGTGGCGGTATCGCGCCCGAGGAACTGCCGCTGGCCATCTCGCGGCACGCGACCAGCAAGATCGCGTCGCTGGACGACCTGGAATCGGTGGGCACGCTCGGATTCCGTGGCGAAGCGTTGCCGTCGATCGCCTCGGTCAGCCGCTTCACCCTGGCCTCGCGCCGTGCCGGCGACGAACACGGTGCGGCGCTGCAGGTCGACGGCGGCAAGGTCGGCGAGGTGCAGCCGCGTGCGTTGCCGCCGGGCACCCTGGTCGAGGTCCGCGAGCTGTTCTACAACGTGCCGGCGCGGCGCAAGTTCCTGCGTGCCGAGCGCACCGAACTGGGCCACATCGAGGAGTGGCTGCGTTCGCTGGCGCTGGCGCGCCCCGACGTGGAGCTGCGCGTCTCGCACAACGGCAAGCCGTCGCGGCGCTACAAGCCGGGCGATCTGTATTCGGACGCGCGCCTGGGCGAGACCCTCGGCGAAGACTTCGCAAAGCAGGCGCTGCGCGTGGACCACGGCGGTGCCGGCCTGCGCCTGCATGGCTGGATCGCGCAGCCGCATTACTCGCGCGCCAGCGCCGACCAGCAGTACCTCTACGTCAACGGCCGCTCGGTGCGCGATCGCAGTGTCGCCCATGCGGTGAAGATGGCCTACGGCGACGTGCTGTTCCATGGCCGCCAGCCGGCCTACGTGCTGTTCCTGGAACTGGAGCCGGCGCGGGTCGACGTCAACGTGCATCCGGCCAAACACGAGGTGCGTTTCCGCGATGCGCGGCTGATCCATGATTTCGTCTACCGCACGCTGCAGGATGCGCTGGCGCAGACCCGTGCCGGCAGCCTGCCCGGCGCGATCGGCGCCGACGCCGCGCTGCCGCCGCCAGCCGCGGGTACTGCGGCCTGGGCGGGCACAGGCGCGCCGAACAGTGGTGGTGGTGGTGGTGGCGGGCAGGGCTACGGTTACGGCGCGCAGTGGCGCCCGGCGCAATCGCCGTTGGGCTTGCGCGTGGAAGAGGCGCCTGCAGCGTACGCGGCGCTGTACGCGCCCACCGCCGACGCGGGAAGCGCCGCCAGCCTGCCGCGGCAGACCCAGGACCCTGCCGGCGGCCTGCCGCCGACTGCCGCCGACAGCGGCGTGCCGCCGCTCGGCTACGCCATCGCGCAATTGCACGGCATCTACATCCTGGCCGAGAACGCCGACGGCCTGATCGTGGTCGACATGCACGCCGCGCACGAACGCATCGGCTACGAGCGCCTGAAGACCGCGCACGATGGCATCGGCCTTCACGCGCAGCCGCTGCTGGTGCCGATCACCCTGGCAGTCGGCGAACGCGATGCCGACACCGCCGAGCGCGAGGCGGAGACGCTGGCCGCGCTCGGGTTCGAGATCACCCGCAGCGGACCGCAATCGCTGCACGTGCGCAGCATTCCCGCACTGCTGGCGCAGGCCGAGCCGGAGGCCTTGCTGCGCGACGTGCTCACCGACCTGCGCGAACACGGTCACAGCGGTCGTGTCGCCGGCGCGCGCGATGCGCTGCTGTCGACCATGGCCTGCCACGGCGCGGTGCGCGCCAACCGCCGCCTCACCATTCCGGAAATGAACGCACTGCTGCGCGACATGGAAGCCACCGAGCGCTCCGGACAATGCAATCATGGGCGTCCGACCTGGGCACGGTTCACCCTGGGCGAGATCGATCGTTGGTTCCTGCGGGGGCGGTGATGGACAAGCGGATGTGGACGGCAGCGCTGCTGGCGGCGCTCGTCGCCTTGAGTGGCTGCGGCAAGCAGGCGCCGGCACCGGCCGCGCCGAAGGCGATGGACGCACGGTTCGTGGCCGATGAGCAGGCTTGGCGCGCGCAGCGCCAGCGCGAACTGCAGGCGCCGGATGGCTGGACCAGCCTGGTCGGCCTGCACTGGCTGGAATTGAAGGAGCACTACATCGGCAGCGGCCCGGACAGCGGCATCCGCCTGGCGGTGGGGCCGGCGCGGATGGCGCTGGTGTCGCAGGCGCAGCGCGAGGTGTACCTGACCCCCGAGCGCGGCGCCGCCCTCAGCGTCGCCGGCGCGCCGGTGCAGGGGCGGATCCGCGTGTACAGCGACCACGATCCGCAGCCGACGGTGATCGACTTCGACGACGGCAAGGGCAAGCTCAGCCTGATCGAACGTGGCGGCCGTTATGCGCTGCGGGTCAAGCACGCCGATGCGCCGACCCGGCTCGGTTTCGCAGGCGTGCCGTACTGGCCGCTGGCCGAATCCTGGCGCGTGCGCGGGCGTTTCGTGCCCAATCCACCGGGCACGACCCTGCCCATCGTCGACATCATCGGCGTCACCACGCCATCGCCGAATCCCGGTGCGCTGGAGTTCGAGCGCGGCGGCAAGCGCTACCGCCTGCAGGCGATCGGCGAACCCGGCCAGCCGCTGTTCGTGGTGTTTGCCGACCGCACCAGCGGCCACGGCAGCTACCCCGCCGGGCGCTTCCTGGATGTGGACCCGCCCGCGGCCGACGGCAGCGTGGTGCTGGATTTCAACCGCGCCTACGACCCGCCGTGCGCGTTCACCCCGTTCGCCACCTGTCCGTTGCCGCCGCCGGAGAACCGCCTCGACCTGGCGGTGGATGCCGGCGAGAAGGCCTACGCCGCTGCCCATTGACCCGAGGATGCCGATGACCCCGTTCCCGCGCCTGTTGCGCCGCCTGCTGCTGGGCCTGTCCCTGTGCCTGGTGCTGCCGGCACTGGCCCGCACGCCGCCGCCGGTGGCCGCGACGCCTGTCGCTCCCGCCGCCGCAGCGCCTACGGTGGTGCCGCCCACGCCGCTGTTGTGGAAGGTCAGCGGCCCGCGCGGCACGCTGTACCTGTTGGGCTCGTTCCACATGCTCAAGGCCGACGACTATCCGCTGGCGCGCGAAGTCGATGCGGCCTACGCGGCGTCGCCGCGGCTGCTGTTCGAACTGGCGCCGAAGGACGTGGACGCGCCGCAACTGGGCGCGCAGATGCTGCAGGCGGCGCAGCGCCACGACGGCAAGCGGCTGCAGGACGATCTGGACCCGGCGACCTGGGAGCGGCTGCGCCGCTATGCCGCCGGTCACGGCCTGCCGCTGGCGCAGATGAGCGGCTTCGAGCCGTGGTTCGTCGGCCTCAGCATCAGCATCGCCGACATGAAGGCGCAGGGCCTGGAGGCCGATGCCGGGCTGGATCGTCATTTCATGACACTGGCCTTGCAGGACGGCAAGAGTGCCGAGGGCCTGGAGACCGCGCAGGCGCAGATCGACCTGCTCGACGGTATGGACCCGGTGGAGCAGAAGCAGATGCTGACCGAGGCGCTGGACGATGCCGAGCAGGGCGCGGCGCAGACGCTGCGCCTGCACGACGCCTGGCGCCGCGGCGACGAGCGCCAGCTGTGGCAGGAGATCGGCGCGCAGATGAAGCGCGACTACCCGCGGCTGTACCAGCGCATCGACGTGGAGCGTAACCAGGCCTGGCTGCCGCGCCTGGAGCAGCGCCTGAAGGACGGCGGCGGCGACACTCTGGTGGTGGTGGGTGCGCTGCACCTGCTCGGGCCGGACGGCGTGGTCGATGGCCTGCGCGCGCGCGGCTACAAGGTCGAGCGGATCTGCGGGAATTGCAAGCCCGCGAAGTCGCGCTGACGGGAAGGTGCGTCGCACGTGTGGTTGGCGTGCGGCCGTACCCTCATCCGCCCCTGCGGGGCACCTTCTCCCGAGGGGGGGAGGGGGGGCAAAAAGCCCCTTCCCCCCGGGGGAGGGGGTGGGGGGGGGGGTA